>CAIWUD010000091.1 GCA_903915775.1 uncultured Chloroflexota bacterium
GGGCCGTGTCGGCGTGACTAACTGGCACCCCAGGGCTGGGTTAGGGTCTTTTGTGGAGGGCTGCGCCCTCCACGCCTCCCGGGGGGGGGCCGTGTCGGCTGCGCTGGCGTGACCATGTGGCGCTGCCAAGTAGGAATCAGTGGCATGCTATACTGTAGCCACACTAGGGGAAGGCGCGAGGGCACTTCCAACGTAACGAATAGATGTATTGTTTCATAAGGTTGGCACAGATGCCCCCCTCCCAACCTCCCCCCGCTGGGGGGAGGATTCCGGCTCCCTCCCCCAACGGGGGAGGGGTGGGGTGGGGGTAAAAGGCGCTAACTCCGTGAAGCAATACAAATAGACACAAGCAGGCAGCATGGCGACACGACGCATCCTCCGCATCGATAATGATGACGACAAGAAGATCCTGAAAGCTCACTGTCGACCGGTGAGGCTACCCGACCGCACCCTCAAGCAGCTCGTCGCTGATATGTTTGAGACGATGCACGCTGCCAATGGGGTCGGTCTGGCAGCTCCGCAGATCGGCTTACCCATCCAACTCTGTATCATTGAGATCCCGGCTGAGGTTGAGGAGCGTGAAGATGGTAGTGAGGTCGAGGTTGCCCCTGCTGAGCAGTATGTGCTCTTCAACCCCAAGATTGTCAAGATGGGTGGAGAAGAGCTGTTACGCGATGAGGGCTGTCTGAGCCTGCCCGGCTGGTATGGTCAGGTGCCACGCTCTGCGTGGGTCACCGTTGAATTTGAGGATATCAACGGGAAAGAGCGCCGGCTGCGTAAGGCTGGTGGGCTGCTCGGCTGGGCGATCCAGCACGAAGTTGACCACCTCAATGGGGTGCTCTTCACCGAGCGCATCCGCGATCTCAGTACGCTCCGCGATATCACAAACGAACGCGCACTCGACAACCAGCCCGCCTGATGAACCTATGGGAGGGGTGGGAGGCTGCACGCTCACCCCTCCTGACCGCCACCCCACGTTCAAATCCGCTGATCGGTCGTCGTCTCAAGAGCCTCTATCAGCCTGCTCAGGGTCGTATTGATAGGTGTTGGCAGCTCTAGCAGCGCACCCTCGCGGACAATCGCACCGTTGATGGCAGCGATCTCTGTTGGGGCACCACGTAGCAGATCTTGAAGCATGGAAGATCGGTTGGTGGCAGTAGCTTCGGCCACCGCCACCATATGGGCTACGGCGTCATGGTAGGGCAGCTGCACACCGTGGGCTTGAGCAATCGTAGCCGCCTCGGTAACAGCGGCAGCAGCGAGTGCCCGGACGGTGGGGTTGGTCGCTACCGCACCATTGGGCAGGCGTAGAAGTGCGGTGAGGGCGTTAATACCAACATTCACCAGGAGCTTGCCCCAGACGAGACTCTCGATCGAGTGGCTGACACTTGCCGGTAAACCACCGCGATTCAAGAGGTCGCACAGCAGCGCAGCCCGTCCGGGATCGGGATCGGCACCAAGGAGCGTGGGACCCATGCCAGCGTGACGTATGTGTCCTGGCCCCAGAAGGGTTGCGCCCAACGCCGTAACACCCTGGCCGGTTCGCCTTTCGCCAAGCAACTCGGCCAGGATCTCGCGGTGACCAAGCCCATTCTGGAGGGTGTAGGCGATCCCATCCGCGGCGAGAACGGCCTGACAGGCCCTAGCCGCCCAGGGTGTCTGAGCCGCTTTGACGAGAACGAGGGCAAGATCGGCAGGGGCGGCCAGGGCTGGGTCGGTGACCGCACGTGGGGTACGTACCTCGATGCTCCCATCATGCTCGCAGATCAACCCCGTTCGATTGATTGCGTCTACGTGCTCCATCCATGGATCAACTAGTATGAGATCAACCTGATCGGCTAGGTAGAAGCCGAGGAGCCCACCCATCGCTCCGGCACCAATGATTGCAATCCGCATACGTATCTACTTTCCTTGGGGATGGTTCAGTTTCAGCTGCGCCGACTTTACACGCTGGCACTACTAGGGTAGCTGTTCATAGTTGGGGTAAGCCAACGAGGGCAACCACAGGGGGTTGCCCGTACAAAGGAGCACCACAAGGACGAGATACCCTCGCTCCGGGAGAGGTGTGAACAGTTGCGGGCTGGAGTGAGGTTTTTTGTGGAGGGCTGCGCCCTCCACGCCTCCCGCACGCAAGAGAGTGAGTTGCGCCCCCCCCTGAACTAGAGTAGAATCGCCATCAGGTATGCTAAGGTTCGATGACAATTTTGTAAGGAAACACCATGTCCACCGAGTTCAATCCGATCCAGTCCGACTACGCCCATGTGATCCATCCGCTCCACCATCCCAGTGCCCATCAGGACCCCAAGATCTGGGTAGAGGGTCGGGGGGCGATGATCAAGGATATCCACGGACGCGAGTATATCGATGGCCTGAGCGGGCTCTGGAATGTGGCCATAGGCCACGGTCGCGAGGAACTGGCAAAGGCGGCCTACGATCAGATGCGCCAGTTGGCTTACTACTCGGCTTACGTTGGCAGTACCAATCTGCCTACCACCCACCTGGCCGAGAAGTTGGCCGAGCTCTGCTACCCCTCGATCAACACCTTTTTCTTCACCAGTGGCGGTGCCGAGAGCAGTGAGAGCAGCTTCAAGACGGCCCGCTTCTACTGGAAAGCGGTCGGTAAACCTGACAAGATCAAGTTTATCTCGCGGATGAAGGGGTACCACGGCGTCACTATGGCCGCAATGAGTGCGACTGGCCTGCCAACCTACTGGCCCATGTTTGAGCCACGTGTACCGGGGTTCATCCATATCGAGTCACCCTACCCCTACCGCTTTGTGAACAAGACCCCCGAAGTGAGCGATGGAATCGCCGCGGCCAATCTGCTTGAAGAGGCCATCCTGCGCGAGGGGCCTGAGACGGTGGCGGGATTTATCGCCGAGCCAGTGCAGGGTGCTGGTGGGGTTATTCCACCCCAGGACGACTACTTTACCCGTATCCGCGAGATCTGTGACCAGTACGAGGTACTCCTGATCGCTGATGAGGTGATCACCGGGTTTGGCCGCACCGGTCGCTGGTTTGGTCTCGAGCACTACGGGATCGAGCCAGATATTGTGCAGTTTGCCAAGGCCATTACCTCCGGTTACATCCCCCTCGGTGGAATTGGGGTGAGCGATACCATTCGTGAGGTGATCGAGCATGTGCCCGGCGAGCAGCGCTGGATGCATGCATTCACCTACTCTGGCCATCCCACCAGCTGTGCGGTGGCCCTGGCCAACATTGCGATCATCGAGAACGAGGGGCTTGTGGCACGGGCCGACGAAGTAGGTGCCCACCTGAACCGGTCACTCCAAGAACTGGAGGAGTTGTCGGTAGTTGGTAATGTGCGCGGTAAAGGCATGATGGCCGCCGTTGAACTGGTGGCTGATAAAGCAAGCAAAACGCCCTTCCCCGCCAGTGCAGGCGTTGGTTTGCGGGTGCAGAAGGAGATGACTAAGCGCGGTCTCTTCACCCGCGCCGTAGGCGACACTATCTGTATTGCTCCGCCCCTGGTGACGCCTATCGAAACGATCGACCAGTTGGTACAGATTGTCGGTGAGTCGATCGTAGCCGTCAATCCGGGAGCGTGAGCGCGGAGAGGTGTGGCGGTCCACCGCCCGCCACACCTCCCTTCAAACGGTCAAACTCGGCAGTCAGCGCCCCAGGAAGAGGTTGTCGATCAGCCGCACCCCGCCGAGGCGCACCGCGAGCGAGACGAGGGCCCCTTCCGCGCCCACCGTCTCCAGTTCACGCAGACTCAGGGGATCAGCGACACTCACATACTCGATGCTCATCGCTGGTGTGCACTCGAGCAGTGTGCGTGCAGCCGCACGCAGCAACGCGGCGTCGCACTCGCCAGTCTGGTAGCGGGCCTGGACGGCAAGGAGCGCCTGGTAGACTAGCGGAGCGATAGCGCGCTGCTCGGGGCTGAGGTAGCTGTTACGACTGCTCATCGCCAGGCCATCAGGCTCGCGCACCGTGGGCACCACCACGATCGTGGTGGGCATGTTCAGGTCGCGCACCATCTGCTGCACGACGGCGACCTGTTGGGCATCCTTCTGACCGAAGTAGGCCCTCGTGGGCTGCACAATATTCAGCAATTTGCAGACCACCGTGGCAACACCACGAAAGTGGCCTGGGCGGGCGGCGCCCTCAAGCAACTCATCGGCGGCGGGCAGCGTAACGTAGCTACCAAAGCCGGGTGGGTAGATCTCTTCAACGGCGGGGACGAAGACGAGATCGACCCCAGCGTCACCGAGCAGCGCCAGATCCCGCTCCAGGTTGCGCGGATAGCGCGCAAAATCCTCGCGAGGGCCGAACTGGGTTGGGTTGACGAAGATGCTGACCGCAACAGCGGCCGACTCGGCGGCTGCGCGACGCACCAAACTCAGGTGCCCCTCGTGGAGGTAGCCCATGGTCGGAACGAAGCCAACGGTGGTGAGCGCAGCTCGTGCGGTGCGCATCGCCGCAATAGTGGTGATAAGTTGCATAGTAGAGACCAAGCAGGCGGCATGCGGCCCGATCAGCGCTGCGTAGAGTCCATCCGCTCAACCAACTCCAGGGCTTCGCGGAGCGTAGCCTCATCCATTGAACTGCTCTGAGCTGCGGTAGGGAAGGTACCATCTCGCACATCGGTGGCATACCTGAGCAGCGCAGAGCCAATGAGCTCGGATAGGTTGAGGTAGCGTTGCGCGTGGCGCGGGAGGAAGTCGCTGTAGAGCCCCAGCAGGTCGTGCCAGACTTGAACCTGGCCGGCACACCCAACACCGGCACCGATACCGATCGTAGGAATGCGCAGACGGTCAGTAATCGTACGAGCCAGGGGTGTGGGTAACAGCTCGAGGACAATCGCGAAGGCGCCGGCGGCTTCAACCGCCAACGCATCGCTGATTAGCTGAGCCGCGGCCTCGGCAGAGCGCCCCTGCACGCGGGTGCCAATCTGATTGACCGACTGGGGGGTAAAACCGATATGGCCCATGACTGGAATACCCAGGCTCACGAGACGCTCGATGACTGGTGCCGTTGCAGCACCCCCTTCGACCTTGACCGCCTGAGCACCCGCTTCCTGCATCAGGCGACCAGCACTCTGGATGGCCTGATCGACATTCGTATAGGTGAGAAAGGGCAGATCACCAATCACCAGGGCCCGTTGACTACCGCGTACCACCGCCCGTGTGTGGTGTACCATCTCGTCGAGCGTCACTGGTACCGTCGACGTAAGACCAAGAACCACCATGCCCAGCGAATCACCGACGAGGATCAGCGGCACGCCGGCGCGATCGGCGATCTGCGCTGATGTGTAGTCGTACGCGGTGACCATTGGGATACGCTCACCCCGATCCTTGAACTTCTGTACCTCAAGTAGGGTCACCCGCATAGAGTCCCTCCACTGATTGATGGTTCTACCCGGAGCGTCATGCCTCCTCCAACCATCTGGGTCTATTCTAGCATAGGCAGAACAGCATGGTTCAAATGAACATGAGACGTACCGGTTCACTTTTGGGGTGAGCCAACGGCAGGGCAACCACGGGGGGTTGCCCCAACAGGCGGAACGGCATGGTTCAGATCAGCGTGACCAGCGTTACGGGAGGTATGGAGGGCTGCGCCCTCTACAAAAACCCCAACTCAGCCTTGGTTCCGCCAGGGGAAGTATGAACAGGTACCATGAGGTCAAGCTAGTTGGTGGTACAATGCGGCGTGCTGCTCTGGTGGCCTAGCCCCACGTGCGGAAACAGCGGTCAGATCGAGAAAAGAAGGCCAATAACTACACTATGCTTCGCTTCGCCATCCCCTCGAAAGGCTCCGGCTATGAGGCCTCGCTGTCCCTCCTCGAGAGTTGTGGCCTCCGTGTCGTACGGGCCAACCCACGTCAATACACGGCAGTGCTGCGCGGCCTCAGCGGTGTTGAGGTACTCCTCCACCGCCCCGCTGATATCGTCGAGAAGGTAGCCGAGGGGAGTATTGATCTCGGCATTACCGGCTACGACCTCGTAGCTGAACAGCGCAGTGATGATGAAGATCTACTCCTGGTGCTCGATGACCTCGGCTTCTGGCGTGTCGAGCTGGTGATCGCGGTTCCCCAGGGCTGGGTGGACGTACATAACTGGCACGATCTCGCTGACTTGGCAGTGGAGTTACGGGCACGTGGACGACGCCTACGTATTGCTACGAAGTATCCGACGACCATCCGACGCTTCTGTCAAGAGCAGGGCATCGCCTACTTCGAGTTGATCGACTCGCAGGGGGCAACCGAGGCGGCACCAAGCCTGGGGTATGCCGATATTATCGCCGATATCACCGAGACTGGGACTGCCATCCGCGACAACAAGCTCAAGATCGTGGGCGGGCCGATCCTACGTTCGCAGGCGGTACTCGTGGGGAGTAGGCGCACGCTCCGCGCTGATCAGGCTAAATTGGCCCTGGTCCGCCAACTGCTCGAACTGATCGAGGCGCGGCGGCGCGGACGACTCTTCTACTCACTCACCGCGAACCTTCCCGGTAGCTCGGTGGAGGCGGTCGGGCGTGAAGTTACCGCACGGGTGGAACTGGCTGGTCTACAGGGCCCAACGATCGCTCCGGTCTGGAGTAAATTTGCAGCCGACAGCACCACTCCCCACTGGTACGCCGTCAACGTCGTGGTACCACAGGAGGAGCTCCTCCCGGCCGTTGATCATCTTCGGCGCATCGGCGCGGTGAGCATCAGCACCCTGCAGGTTCAGCACGTCTTCCACGCCCAGAGCGAAGCCTTCACGCGCCTCTGTGTGGCTCTGGAGTAGTGCGCTTCAGGGCCGATTGCAGAATGAGGGTAACCAGGTCACTGTGGCTTAGCCCATGCATTGCCGCAATGATGGGCAGATCGGAGTGAACTGGATGCATCCCGGGGAGGGGGTTCAGTTCCAGAACATGGGGTACCCCTGCTGCATCGAGGCGAATATCGACGCGCCCGGCATCCCGGCACTGCATCAGCGTGTAGGCCTGGAGCGCAAGTGCAGAGAGTTGAGCAAGGAGGGGTTGCTCAGTCACCGGAGCGTAGGCCACACGCTGCTCATACTCCTGTTTGGGCTGGTAGCCATACACGAGGTCGGTCGGGTCGGTCAACAGGATCTCCATTGCTCCAAGCACACGTGCCTCAGAAGCCGTACCTACCAGGCCAACCGTAAACTCGCGCCCAGCCATGAACTCCTCAATGAGCACAGGTTGCTTGTAGCTCTGAATCAGCCGTTGCACCAGACGGAGCAGCGCCCGATCATCAGCGACCACCGAGTCGTTGCCGATCCCTTTGGACGATCCCTCATGTACGGGCTTCACCATGACCGGGTAGGGTGGCAGTTGCCCTGCGTGCAGCGCCAACTCCTCAGGTGCGGTGATCACGCAGGCTTGTGGTGTTGCGACCTGCCCACTCAGCAAGATCTGCTTGGCTGAAGCCTTGTCATGGCAGACGGCCAGGGTAAGGGGATCTGAGAAGGTGTAGGGTATCCGATAGGCCTCAAGCAGCGCCGGAACCTGCGCCTCACGCGATCGTCCATGCAGACCTTCAGAGATGTTGAAGACCAGATCGAGCGTTCCCTTGCCCAGGGAAGATTGTTGATCGCTTGTCACCACGGGGTGGGGTTGGGTGTTGCCGTGAAGGGCTTCACCCGCCACGCCCACGGACTGTTGCCCAGCGGGGCCATCGGGAGGGGTAGCGAGATGGTCGACGAGATTGAAGATATGACCAATGCGAACAACGTCGTGCCCCAGCGCTTGGAGCACTCGCTCAAGGGCGTCAATGGTCTCGACGCTATCAAACTCAGCTTGGGCATCGATCGGCTCGTCGGCGCTCTGCGTAACCTCTCCGCGGATGTTGTAGGTCAGCCCAATGCGCATGGTAGGTATCCTTTCAGGAACGTTGCAGCTTTCTCGCGAGAGGTCTGGAGGGAACGGCCGACATTTAGCGCTGTACGAGTGGCAGATAGACCCGCTGATCCAGGATGGGGGGCATGGTCAGCGCACCGACGACATTGCCAGTAGCACGGCTCGTGCCGGCGTAGTCGTCAAGGATCGTCGTAGTGAGCAGATTGACCAGCTGAACGAGTGGCACTTGATCGGGTAGGAGCACGCTCGTATCGAAGGTTGGGAGGGGGACAGGGGTTACACTACTCAGGTTACCACCCGACAGCGGTCGATAGTCACCACCATTGGGGTTGACGAGGGCCGGCTCAAACTGGTTGATCCGATTGTCGGCATTGAGTTGGGTCGGGTTACAGGTCGGATTGTCCGGCTGACAACCGCTCCCATCGCCCAAGCCAAGGTCAACCTCGCCACTCGTGCCCGTCCAGATCAGATTGCCTGCTATCACTACACCCTCATCGGAGCGCGCCGGTAGGGGGCCATTGGGCCAGGTCGTACGATCACCAGCACGGGGACCATCCAGGCGAAAGACGCGCATGGGCTCGCGGAACCCGTTGGGGTTGTAGACCAGATTGTTGAGCATGAAGACATTGCGGTTCGGCACGAGCTCGCCATTTACGTCAGGCAGAGCGGTACCCCAGGCTCCCTGGGCGAGCAGGGCGCTGCAGTCGGCAGGCGGTGGGCCGTTGCAGTCGCGACCACCGGGGGCAAGTTCGAGCATCTGGTTGCGATTACCATCATTGCCGACCCGGTAGAGCGTGTTGTAGGCCATCAGGATGTTGACCCCACCATTCACCCCGAGCCCGGCACCACGGACATCGTGGATGAGGTTGTTGACAACCTTGATGTGGTAGGCCTCATACTGCAGGAAGGGCGCACGGAGGAAGACCATCGTCGTGCCCTGCCCCGCCATAAAGCCGCCGGTGCCGCAGTTGAAGAGCTCGTTCGCCGCCACGAGGATATCAGCCGAGCCCCCCTTCGCATAGGCGCACCAGTCGCGGGCACTGTGGATGCGGTTGCGCACCCACCAGCCGTGGCGTACGGCAACCGCATCAATGGCGTTATCCCCCGCCCCGCCAATCTCGCTATCTTCGATGTAGACATGTTGCGCCTGGTTGAGCTTGACCGTCTCGGTCTGGCCCAGTTCCTGCGACAGATCGTCGTTGTAGTGACCACGGATCAGCATTCCGCGTAGCAGGAGGTGGTCACACTGGTCACACTGGAAGCCATCGCCGCTATTATCGTTCCAGGTGACCCCGTTGTAGGTCTGATCCATCCGGATGTCGAAGTTGAGCAGGTAGGCGTACTCGATCTTGAAGAGGGTCAGATTGCCGCGGGAGGCCATCGGGTCATAGATCACCCGCGCACGGTTTGCCAGATCGGCCGACTCGATCACAATCGGCGTCTCTGGCGTGCCCCGACTGAACTGGGTATCCGTTTCGCGGTCGAGGTAGGCGCCCACGTAGTCGCCGGGCAACAGGCGAATGCGGTAGGCCTGGAGACGGTAATCATCCAGGCCATGCTCAACCGCACGCCAGGCACGGCGAATCGTACGAAAGGGATTCCCCAGTGAACCGTCACCCTGCTCGTCGCTACCATTCGGCGAGGCGTAGATATCGGTAAAGTTTGGGTTGCCGATATCGTAGGCGGGGGTACGCTGCCCACTGCTCGGTGGAACCGGCAACTGTGCCTTCGCCAAGGCAATCCAGAGCGGTAGGGCGAGGAGCAGTACGGACAGCAGCGCTACCACGAGCATGGGACGGCGCATGGGTGATACTCCTACTGTTCAGTGATCGTCACACCGAGGATCATCTCACCGGGACGGACGAGATCGGCTGGGTTGGAGGGGTCGCGGAGGGGGATTGCAGCAACGATCTCCTGGCCCTGAATCACGCGCCCAAAGATGGTGTAGTTGGTACGCTGCCCCGAATCATCATTCAGCCAGGGCGTCGCTGCCGTCGTAATGAAGAACTGTGATCCGGCGCTATCAGGGTCGCTGGAGCGGGCCATGGCCACAAGCCCAGGGCTATCGAAAAGGATCTGATCGGAGAACTCGGCAGGGATGCTATAGCCGGGACCACCAGTTCCATCACCCCGGGGATCGCCACCCTGGGCCATGAAGCCCTCGAGGACGCGGTGCCAGGTGAGCCCGTTGTAGAAGTTGTTCCGGGCCAAGAAGACGAAGTTATTCACCGTCACGGGGGCGATCTTGGGGAGGAGCTCGATCACAATCTCACCGCGGGGGGTGGTGATCGTCGCCGTGTACTGGCGCTCCGCGTCAATGCTCATCGGCGGCGGACTCGCGTAGCCATAGGTCGTGGCCGTAGGCATGAGATTTGTGGGCAGTGAAGCCGCCGTCGGGGCAGCCGCACTCGTTGGCACGAGCGTCGTCGACTGCGAACTTCCCGATCCGCTACGGTTGAAGAGCAGTACACCGATAAGGCCAAGAATCAGCAGCACGACAACTGCTGAGATGAGACCTGGGATGGCACTGCTTGGGGGCGGGGTTGGCCGATTTTTTGGACGAGACTGGGACATACAATCTACTCCTCTACATACATTGTAAGGCCTAGTTCAAACTAGCTTAATAATCTCATGGGAGGCGTAGCCCACCCACCTCCTCCCAACCTTCCCCGCTAGAGGGAGGGGTTTGCCCTACCGGGGAGGCGTGGAGGGCGCAGCCCTCCACAAAAAAACCAACCCAGCCTCGGTGCCGCCAGGGAGAAATATCTACAACACAGCACAAATTTAGGTGTATACTACCACACGGCGAAGACCAGTTTGAGGAGAGTTCTATGGCACGCTGCTGGTATGCGCTGCACTGTAACAGTCGTAAAGAAGATCTCGTTGCCCATCAACTCGTAGTACACGAACTCGATATCTACTACCCCACGATCAAAGTTAATCCGGTCAACCCACGGGCGCGAAAGATTCAGCCCTACTTCCCTGGCTACCTCTTCGTACGGGTCGACCTTGAGACTTTTGGGATGGCCCTCTTTCGCTACCTACCCTTCGTCATCAATATCGTCTCGTTCGGTGGTGTGCCCGCGCCCGTACCAGCCGAGCTCCTCGTCGCTATCGATGAGCAGTTGGACCGGCTCAATCTAGCTGGAGGCGAGATCTTCTCGCGACTCCAGCCAGGTGATCAGGTCGTCGTGCGGGGCACATCCTTTGATGGCTACGAAGCGATTTTTGATGCTCGTATCAACAACAGCTCCGACCGCGTACGTGTCCTCATCAAGCTCCTTGGTGACCGTCTTGTGCCAATAGAACTACCAGTAGGACACCTGCGTCCACTAACGGGTAGCTAAAAGCTGGGCTGAGGAGGCACCTACGGTGCATCTTCGGCCCAGAGCATGGCAATGCGTTCACTGCCCAGAGCGACAATACCGTTATCGAAGGGGGCTGCGCTGAGCGAACGCCAGCCGAGCAGTTCGGCTCCCTGCAGATCGTAGACGGCAAAGTCACCGCTGATTGCACCGTTGGTGTAGTAGCGCGCCCCCTTCGGGAAGAGGGCCAGGAAGCGCGTGGCGAGATCGGTTGCCCGATCACGAGGAACTACCTGTTCCGGGTAGGCCAACTCACTACCAATGATCTGGGTGAGGATCTTCGCGGCCATACGCCGCGGAACCTCGACCCAGCCGCTACCCAGAGCGTTATAGCCCACGCTCGTTGCTAGGGCATCAAGGAGTAGCAACTCTGCTTCTCCCTCTGGCTGGGCCAGACGGTAGACGGCAAAGAGGAGTGGGTAGCTTGAGGCTCGAGCCGCTGCCAGATCGTCAGCGAACTGATCAATACGTGAATCACTATCGGGCAGGAGGTGGTAGACCATAGGGATGTCTCTTACCTATGCACGTCACCAGAGAGGGCAGCCACCGCACGATGTACACTCTCCTCGGGCTTGACCTTGTAGCTCGCCTCGATGACTCGCCCCGCTTCATCAAGCACAAAGTGTGAGCGCTCATTCGCAAAGTAGTGATTGCCATACATGCGCTTCTCTACCCAAACCCCGTAGGCCTCAGCCACCGCATGCTGCTCATCAACGAGCAGCGTGAAGGGCAGGTTCTGCTTCGTTTTGAACTTCTGGTGGGATTTCACACTATCAGGGCTAATCCCAAGGACCACCGCATTCCGCTCCTCGATCAATGGGTAGTTGTCGCGAAACCCACACGCCTGAACCGTACAGCCCGAGGTATCATCCTTGGGGTAGAAGTAGAGGATGACCTTCTTCCCCCGATAGCTTGAGAGCCTGACCCTCTCGCCACTATCGCTGAGGAGTTCGAAATCGGGCGCCATATCACCAACCTTGACGATCTGTTCCGGCATGGTATGCTCCTGGTATGAACATGGTGTAGCTCGATTCTATCGCAGCTCCTACGCATTTGTAAAGCACGCATGAACATTCTCCTCATCACTCCCTTTTTCTACCCACACAAAGGCGGTAGCCAGCAGTATGCAGAGGAGCTCTACGCACACCTGATGGCGCTCGACCCTTCCATCCAGGTCGATGTACTCTGCTACAATACCGATCAGGCTCCAGCTCAGGAGAGCTACCGTGGGATGCAGGTCTACCGCGTCCCATGTATCACCCTCCTACCCGGACAGTTTGCCCTGCCAAACTACGTGCTACTCTGGCAGACGTTGCGCAAGCTGCATCAGGAGCGCAACTACGCCCTGATCAACTCCCACACACGCTTCTTCGAGAACTCCTGGTGGACGCCGTTTGCCGCACGAACACTCGGTACCCGCTCGCTACTCACCGATCACTGTGCGTTCCATCCCAACCACCGCTCCTCCCTCGTACGTGCGGTTGCGCGTTTCGTTGATGGGCGGGTGGCCCCCTTCTTCTGCGCCGCGTACGACGATGTGACGGTCACCAACCAGGCAACGTACGCTTTTGTCCAAGATCTGGGCATCCAGCCTACCGCAGTCATCTATGGTGGTGTCGATACGGAAACGTTCAGCCCGGCTGTAGACCCAACCGCACTGCGGAGATTCCCCGGTATCGATCGAACGTTTGCAGCTGATGAGCTCGTGATTACCTTTGTTGGACGCATGATCTACTCAAAAGGTCCACAACTGCTCGCTGCAGCCGCCGAAGAGCTGGGTAAGCGCTACCCAATGATCTCCTTCGTCTTTGTTGGGGGTGGCGAACTGTTGGATAGCCTGAGGGCAAAGCACAGCGATCGCGTCTACTTTACTGGGCCACTCTTTACGGCTGATATCGCCACGATCCTGGCGGGTACCGACATTCTGGTTCACCCATCCATGCACCATGAAGGGTTTCCAAACGTGCTCCTAGAGGCCGGCGCCGCCGGATGTGCCGTAATCGCCACCCCAATGGGTGGTTCGCAAGAGATTGTGATTGATGGGGAGACTGGCAAGATAATCAACCCCGACGTCAACGCGATCATCCAGGCGGTCAGCGTATTGATCGAACAGCCTGATCTGCGCACACGTCTCGCAGCGGCAATCCGCAACCATGTGGTCAAACAGTTTAGTTGGCGCGAAATCGCACAGCACTACCATGCGTTCGTACAAGCACGGTACACGGGCAGTGCAACGTAACGATGTATTGCTGGAGGGCGTGGGGAGTCGCGTCCTCCATACCCCTCGCGGTGGTGGGGAAGGTAGAAGGAGGTGGGCATGGATCGGGTCGTCTACGTCGTCAGTGATCTACACCTAGGGCCAGGGCGGCGACCAGATGGGGAGCTCGACCCGCTCGAGGATTTTAACGCTGGCGAGGAGTTTGCCAGCTTTGTCGATCAGATCGGACGTCGCAGCGATCCTGTCGAACTGGTGATCGCGGGCGATTTTCTCGAGTATTGCCAGATCTTGCCTGAGCTTGGACTAGCCTCACCCGAAGATGAGTTGGGCTGTAGTGAGGCTGAGTCGCTCCAGCGTACAAGGGTGGTCCTCGGGTATGATCCGACAACCTTCAGCGGCCATCCCATCGTCTTCGCCGCACTCCGACGCTTCATGATGGAGGGGCACTCGATCACGATTATTGCCGGCAACCACGATATCGATCTGCTCTGGAGTCGTGTCTGGGCGCTGATCTTCGATGCGATCTACCCACCAGGTGCGTCCGGTGATCTGCGTCTGGCTGCCTACAGCTATACGGTTGGACGTGGATCACATGGCCGGGTCTTTATCGAGCATGGCCATGAGCATGACCGTGCGAACCGCTTCGGCGACCTCATGACCCGCCCGTTCGCCATCGACCACACGGGGCTACGTCGGCTGAAGCGCTGCTGGGGCACCCTCTTCGTTGATAAGGTCTACAACCAGTTGGAGCAGGAGCGCTGGTTCATCGATAATATTAAACCGATCATGCGGGTGGTGAAGATTGGTCTGCGCCACGATATGCGCTTCACTGCGCTGGCGATTGGTCTAGTGGTACGCTTCCTGATCACGAATGGTCTGCCGCCGCTCCTGGGTGGTGCAGCTACGGTGAGTGAGGGTGCAGAGCAGCCTCTTGATCTTGACGCCCTCGTAGCGAGCATCGACGACCCCGATCTGGCAGCGGCACTGCAGCACCACCTCGCCGACCCCGCAGGGCGACAGGCGGTTGCCCAGACCCTCCAGGGGCTGGAAGGCTCGGTGGCATTCGCGCTCTCCAGCGGAGGGATGAGCCTCTCGCTTGACGAGCAGTTACCACTGCCAACGGGCGAACTACTACTGGGCGGTGCTGGTGCTGAAGATGAGTATCGAGCAGCAGCACGGGCCACACTGGAGTCGGATCCGTCAATCAGCAGTGTCGTGATGGGGCATACCCATGTGCCACTCGATGGCTACAAGGATCCCATCAACCTCGCCGACGGACGCGAGGTCTACCTCTTCAACACCGGCACCTGGACGATGCACCTCAAAGATGAACTGCGACGCAGCTACTCCTGGGAGGAGCTGGCCGATCCGGACAACTATACCGCACGCCTCACCTATGTCCGGCTCGATCCCGATGGCCGGGGGGGCTATCGCCCGCACCTAGGTAGTTGGCAAGAAGATCTCCAGGAGCGGCAAGCGCCCTAAGGGTCCACGGGCGGCGTGGAGGGCGCAGCCCTCCACAAAAAACCTCACCCAACCGTGGTTCCGCCAAGGGAAGCCTGAACAGCTACCAACTATTTGGTAGCAGGGCGCTCGAGTGCGGGGTAGGGTGCACCGGTGATCGTCGCCGCCTGAAGCGCCGTACTGCTCTTTCCATCACCGCCACAGTAGGGACAGACACTCCAGGTCAGATCGACGGCCCGATCACAGCCAACACAGCGCCGACGCAGGTGCGTCTGGCAGTGCGGGCAGAGGAGAAAATCAGGCTCGATGGGGCGCTGACACTCGGGGCAGACATACTTCTCTTCAATATCACGACGCAGATACTCCTGCTCGAGATCGCGCTCATAGGTATCGGCGAGAGTCTGCGGTGGGCGGAGAATCAGGTGGAGCGGGATGCCGACAAAGGGCAGAATCAGCACAAGAATAACTGCCATCACCTGTACGGAGACATCCTCACTACGCCGACGAATATCGCGGTAGGTCCACATCACCGACGCGGCCCACAGCAAGATCAGGTAGGCGCCAAGGAAGACCCCAGCGACCTGAATCATTGGTACCAGGTTGGCGATCAGATCCTGTAGAGCTTCCATACGTCCACCTTCTATGCGGTTGCGCCGCCCAACGCCACAATGAGCATGAATAAGGAGGTTTTTTAGGAGGGCTATGCCCTCGCAAACCTGCCCATGTTCAGCTCAGAGTCTGGCGGTCTCCGCGTTCAGCACAAAAATCGTTGCACCACCAACCTGGACTTCAAGGGGCGCTGGAGGGTAGAACTCACCCGACTCGGCAATCGGCGGCATAGGCGAGACGTAGCGCGTACGGGTCGAGCAGTGCGCCCGCACCGTCTTAATCACCGTCTCTACCTCACCATCCGCAACGCTCAGCATGAGGGTGACATTACCCTCACGGAGGAAGCCCCCCTGGCTACTCAGCCGTGTCACACGAAAGCCCTGCTCCGTCAGGGCATCCACGAGCGAAGAGGCGTCCTGAGGTTGAATAATGGCAAGGATCAGCTTCATCGGGGGTTCTCCAGACGAACAATACGGGCCAACATAGGCTCTACCTGCGTAAAGATCTGCTCGGCTAGAAGATCCACCGGCTGATTGGCCACAAAGCAGCGCCAGCGATCCGGATCACGGCGCATGAGTTCGGCAAAGCCTGTAGCAACTCGCTGGTGGTAGGCGAGATCACGGGCATCTAGGCGGTTCCACTCAGGATGAGGGGTAAAGGCCGCAGCTGCAGAAGCGGGCTCAGGTAGCCGATCACGAGCCGATCGCTTCCGCTGCAAACCCATTTCAACATCAAGATCTAGGTAGAAGGTCAGATCCGGCATGAGCCCACCCGTAGCGACTGTAGTAATAGACTGGAGCTCTTCCAGATCGCGACCGAGCCCATAACCCTGATAGGCAAAGGTCGAGTCAGCATAGCGATCACAGAGCACAATCCCGCCAGTTTTCAGGTATGGGCGCACCAGTTCGCTCACCAACTGGGCACGTGCCGCAGAGAAGAGTAGCGTCTCCGTGGTTGGTGCCATCTCGGTATGGCGTAGGTCAACCAGAATGCGCCGGATCAACTCACCAATCCGCGTGCCACCAGGTTCGCGGGTGAGGATAACGGGGTAGCCCAACCGCTGCAGCCGTTCGTAGAGCAGTCGCGCCTGGGTGCTTTTACCACTACCTTCGGGACCCTCAAAGGTGATGAATAGACCCATCACTTCTTTCTTTTCTTGCAGCAGGTGCGGAGGACGAATTGCTCCATACCTGCCGTAAAGACAAAGGCTTGCAACAAGACAGCGGAGATGTGAGCCCCTGGCCCTCTCGCATCCATTATACTATAGTCTACATGGCACGCTCGCCGCCGTCGCTCAATCTGTACCTGCTCATACTTCTCCTGGCGGAACCAAGACTGAGTTGGTTTTTCTGTGGAGGGCAAGGCCCTCCACACCTCCCGCACGCCGGTCACACAAACCTAGGATCACCGCGTGCCTGCTCGGCGAACATGTACCCCACACCCACAATCGACCATGAGACAGCGGCTCTTTGCTATACTGCCATCAACCGAGTTCACCATTGCATGTGGTGCGGTATTGGGGGCCACAGCTCGGGTAGTGCTCGGTACCCTCTCACGACCAGTCCCAGCAGCTGGGTTACCGCTCGGCACCCTGATCGTCAACCTGCTGGGTTGCCTACTGATTGGAGTCGTGCAGACGCTACTCCTCGAACGTACTGGTATGCGGCGTGGCCTTCAACTCTTCGTCTCAGTTGGCTTTCTCGGCGGTCTGACTACCTTCTCTTCAGTGAGCGTTGAAAGTGTTCGTCTGATTCAATCAGGGGCGTTGCTCCTCTTCGTGATCTACCAACTCCTCTCGCTGCTTGGCGGCGCACTGATGGTGACACTCGGCATGGCTCTCGCCCATAGGCTTGGTCGCCTATTTGGCCCGCAACAACGCCCATGATCTACGCCCTCTTCGCTCTTGGAGCCATTACCGGCGCACTCTGTCGTTACCATCTGGTACGCATCATCCAGAGCAGGCAGCGCGGACTCTTTCCAGTGGGCACACTCCTGGTGAATACGAGTGGGAGCCTCCTGCTGGGGCTTATTGCCAGCCTTGTTGCAACCGATCCGAACTGGCAACTCCAACTGGTGGCCGGGGCTGGGTTCTGTGCCACCTACACCACCTTCTCTTCATTCATGTTCGAGAGCGTACAACTCTGGCGGCGTCACTACCAGCGGGTGGCCCTGCTCAACCTATGCGCGCAACCGCTGCTCGGTCTGAGTTGTGCCTGGCTCGGTCTCCTGATAGGATCCGGGGTCACGGCATGGCTCACAACAGTTTGATACAAAGGAGGGCCTTATGTACCATACCATTCTTGTTCCACTCGATGGTTCGCCACTTGCTGAAGCGGCGCTGCCCGTAGCGACTGATCTCGCACAGCGTACGGGAGCACAACTCTTCCTCGTCCACGTGACCACCCGTGCAACTACCACTCCCATTTTCGTTGAAGGCTTGCCAGTCGTCGATGAGCAACTCCACTCGCTGAGCAAGCTGCATGCACAAACCTACTTAGAACAGATTCGCGATCGCCTGAGCGCTACCGCTAACCTACAGGTCACCGTACAGCTTCTCGACCCCTACGCGCCTGCCGAGCAAGAGCAGACGGCTCCCGCGCTGCTAGCGACCTATGCAACCACGATTAACGCTGATCTGATCGTGATGATGAGCCATGGGCGAGGGGGGCTCGCACGCTTCTGGTTGGGGAGCGTAGCCGATGCCCTGGTACGGCTGAACCCGGCGCCCATTCTGCTCCTACGCGCTCTCGATGATACCCAGAAGCCTATCCAAACGGAACCAGTGCAGCGTATCATCATCCCACTCGATGGTTCGACGCGCTCAGAGAGTATTCTGCCCTACGCCCTGGCCCTCGGCCAAACCCTCGGTGCGCGCTACACGCTCATGCACGTGAACGTGCCAACACTCCCAAGCCAGGTCCCTCCCTTCATCACCCCAACGCTGCTCGATACGGAACAGACGGCGCGCGAACGAACCAGTGCACAGCGCTACCTGGAGATGATCGCCCAGGGCATCCGCTCGACAGGTGCCCTCGTCGAGACTCAGGTGTTGGTGAATGATCAGGTGGCAGTGGCCATTCTCGATGAGAGTCGGCGCGACGGGTATAGCCTGATCGCGATGTCCACCACAGGACGGAGTGGACTACGACGGCTCTTGCTCGGCAGCGTTGCCGATAAGGTTCTGCGCCGTGCCGAAGTGCCAATGCTGCTCCATCGCGATAGTGAGAAGGGTGTGTGAACGGGAGGCGTGGAGGGCAAAACCCGCTCCCCGCTGGGGGGAGGAGCTTGCCCCGCACCGCATGTGGGAGGCGTGGAGGGCAAGGCCCACTCACCCCCCACCCAACCTCCCCCCGCTGGGGGGAGGAGCTTGCCCCGCACCGCATGTGGGAGGCGTGGAGGGCAAGGCCCTCCACAAAAAAATCAACCCAACCCTGGCAGCGCCAGGCGGTCACGCTGGCGCAGCCAAAACCAATTCCCAAACCATGATTATCGGTCTCTGTACACTCCAACTATCGATCCCAATGGCCCTGTCGCTCAAAGAGAAGCGGCAGGTGGTCAAGTCGCTCATTGCGCGGGTGCGTAACGAGTTTAACGTCTCGATCGCAGAGGTTGACGATCAGGACCTCTGGCAGAGTGCCGTACTCGCTATTGCCTGCGTCTCTACGGCGCAGAGCCATGCCCACAGCCAACTCGAGGCGGTCGTGCGCTTTATCGACCGCCAGCGGCCCGATTGTCCGATCGGTGCCTATGAGATTGAGATGTTGTAGGGATGGTGTAAACCGACGACAGGGCAACCACGGGGGGTTGCCCGTGCGGGGGCGCCACGAGGGCCAGTTCGGTGGCTGTGCGGGCGAGCCGCCCGCGCTCCCGGGGAGGGGAGTTGGCCACTCCGTCCCCCGCTCCCCCCTCCCAACCTCCCCCCGCTGGGGGGAGGAGCCTGCTCCCTGCCCCCTCCTACCTCCGTACCTGTTCAGATTGATCGCAGAGTACGCAGAGGAGCGCAGAGGGTTGAGCGCCGCATGCGGGGGGCTTGTACTTACGCTTCTTCTACATCGTGAGGTGCGCTATGCCCACCCAGGAGTTCCGGCTGGCTGAACACACGCACGGTTGATGGCAGTTGATCGAGAGGATAAATCACCACCATCGCTCTACGGGCGATTGAAATCGTGCTTGGTCATGATCCTCGGACGGAGCTCCTGGGCAGGGGGGTGGTGCCTGGGTATAATGGAGAAGTGTGAACAGTTCCACACGCACGTGGCTGGGAGACAGTTGAGCGCCTCTATGCCTTTGCCCAACCTTTCAAGGTAGCTAAACTATGCGTCTCTGGATTCAGAATGGAACCGTAGTTGATGGAACTGGTGCGCCAGGGCGGGCCGCGGATCTCCTTGTCGAGGGGGATACGATTGTTGCCGTTGGTAGTGCCATCGTCCCAGAAGATGCCCTTGGGGCAGAGCTCCTTGATGCAACGGGGCTGGTGGTTGCCCCTGGCTTCATCGACCTCCATAGCCACTCGGATATCGCACTGATCGCCGACCCACTTGTGCAGTGTAAGCTCGCTCAGGGTATCACCCTGGAGCTGCTGGGGCAGGATGGCATGTCCGTGGCGCCGCTCACCCGGAGCACGGCCTCGCTCTGGCGTCGCCACCTGCGCGGGCTCACTGGCTCGTACGATCTCGACTGGGATTGGGACAGCTACGACCACTACCTCAGGCGGCTGACGCCCACGGCGGCTAACGTGGCGACGCTGGTTGGTCATGGCACCTTGCGGCTGAATGTCATCGGCATGGAGCAGCGCCCCGCTACGCAACCCGAACTCGATCTGATGGTTACCCTCCTCCGCGA
>CAIWUD010000092.1 GCA_903915775.1 uncultured Chloroflexota bacterium
GAGACGCCCTCGCTCCGATAGCGCGCCACGCGGGCGAGACGCCCTCGCTCCGATAGCGCGCCACGCGGGCGAGACGCCCTTGCTCCGATAGAGTGCCACGCGGGCGAGACGCCCTCGCTCCGATAGCGCGCCACGCGGGCGAGACGCCCTCGCTCCGATAGAGCGGAGAGGTGGGCATGGATTCCTCACTGGTCTTCGGTGCTTTGGCACGCTGATCATACCAGCATTGTGGCGTCCTGCTCACCTCTCTTTGTCAAGTGAAACCCCCTGAGGGGCTGCGCCCTCCACACCTCCCGCACGCTCGTCAAGCTGATATAGAGCCTGCCTTACCCCAAGGTACCCCTCTGAGGGGCAAAGCCCTCCATAGGCGCTCGTACAGCCCTCAGTTGCGGTGAGCGAGGAGGCGCAGCCCGTTCAGGACGACCAGGATCGTACTGCCTTCGTGCCCCACGACGCCGAGGGGCAGGGGGACGCCGATCGTCAGGGTGGTGATGACCAGGATCACGACGACGGCGAGGGCGAAGCTGATGTTCTGCCAGACGATGCGCTGCGTACGTTTGCTGAGACCGACCGCGTAGGCGATCGCCCCAAGGTCGTCACGCATCAGCACAATATCGGCTGTTTCGAGAGCGGCATCGGTACCGGCGGCGCCCATTGCAATGCCACTCGTGGCGGCAGCGAGGGCGGGAGCATCGTTCACGCCGTCGCCGACCATTGCCGTTGGTCCGCGGGTACGCCCGAGTTCGCTCACAATGCGGAGCTTATCCTCGGGGAGCAGACCGGCATGGACCTCGTCAACGCCGACACGGCGGGCTAACGCCTCCGCGACACGCGGATTGTCACCGGTGAGCATGACGATACGCTCGATGCCGGCCTCACGCAGGGCGCGGATCTGTGCGGTGGCATTCTCACGCTCACGATCCATGACCGTGACCAGGCCGAGCCAGCGATCGCCCCGCCTGACGAAGAGGACGGTACCACGCCCCTGGTCGGCGAGATTTTCGGCTTCTGCCAGGAGATCGGCGGGTATCTCGATGCCAAGATGCGTGAAGAGTCGTGGGGCGCCCACCAGGCTCTCTACGCCATCCCAGCTGGCGCGCACACCCATGCCGGTCACCGCACGAAACTGCTCCGGCTCGGCTACCTGCAGCCCATGGCGCTCGGCGTGGGCCATGATGGCGCGGGCAATCGGGTGTTCGCTCTGGCTCTCGGTTCGCACAACCGTAGCCAGGAGCTCCTGAACCTCTACTCCAGCGTAGGGCAGCAGATCGCTCACCTCGGGGCGACCGTAGGTCAGTGTGCCGGTCTTATCGAAGGCGATGACCTTCACTCGGCTCAGCTCTTCAAGGTGGGCGCCGCCCTTAAAGAGCACGCCACGGCGCGCCCCATTGGCGATTGCACTCAGCAGGGCTGCCGGCACGCTGATGACCAGGGCGCAGGGCGAAGCAACTGTCAGGAGGACCATCCCGGTGTAGAAATTATCGGCGAAGGGGACGGCGAAGAGCCCTGGCCCGATGACGATGAAGAGTGCCACCGCACCAATGACGCCCATCGCGTACCACTGCTCGAAGCGGTCGAGAAAGCTCTGGGTGCGCGCCTTCCGGGCCTGCGCATCGCTCACCATGGTGATGATCCGTGCCAGGGTACTCTCACTGGCCAGTCGGGTAACCAGGAGATCGAGGGCGCCGCTCTGGTTCAGAGTACCGGCAAGGAGCGAGTCGCCCTCACCCTTCTGGACCGGCATCGATTCGCCAGTGAGGGCCGACTCATCGATACTGGCCGTTCCGCGCAGGATTTTCCCATCGAGGGGAACACGGTCGCCGGGACGGAGGAGGAGCACATCTCCCACCCCTACCTGTTCAACGGCGAGCTCCACAAGCTCTTCACCCCGGCGCACCGTGACGCTATCAGGGCGCAGCTTGAGGAGCGCCGAGATGGCCTGGCGCGTGCGATTCATCGCGTAGCTCTGCAGCACATTGCTCAGCGAGAAGAGGAAGAGCAGAATAGCACCTTCTGTCCATGCGTTGACATAGGCTGCACCAAGGGCGGCCAGCACCATGAGCAGATCGACCTCGATGGTCCACGTACGCAACGAGTCGATGATCGTACGTACGGCGTAGAAGCCACCGAAGATGTAGGTGCTGATGCGTACGAGGAGGAGCAGCGCCGGATCGGCTGTACTCCGCTCGAGCATGATGCCGAGGAGGATACCGAGCAGCGTCAAGATCACGAAGAGTTGGGCCACATGCTCATCGCGAAGGGCCAACGACCATCGAGGCGATCGGTTCGTCTGAGTCTTGAGGAGCGTGGTCATGTTGGTGTCCATCATCGCTAATGCAACACCTGGCGATCCTCTGGGGTCAGTCGGGCCAGAAGATCGGAGCCCAGGCGGGCGAAGATACGCTGGGCAAAAAGCTCCATCCAGATAAACTGGCGTGCAATCAGTACCATGTTGGGGTTCGTCGTAACCGTAGCTGAGGTCACCATATGGCCACTGGCGATCAGAAATTCACGCTCGTCAGCGACCACGATCAGGGTCTCTTCCATGCGGTGGAGCTCAGTTTCACGCTTTGGGTGGCGCACCACCTGGCCGAGCTCAAAGGGAATATCACCAGTCAGGATGACGCCCAGAGCGACCCCGCGCTCGTGTGCTCGCTCCAGGTGTGGACGGAGCGCGTCACTATCGGCGTCCGTGAAGACGAGCATCAGTTCACGCTGCGCCGCATCGATCAGGTCGATCGCATAGGCCAGAGCCTCACGCCGCCCGCTGAAGTTCCAGAGCCTTCCGGTCTGCTCCTGTTGGTAGAGGGGGAGGAGATCTCCGCGTAGGGCCGCAAGCCGCTCCCGTGTCTCACGTTCGTAGCGATCCAGGAGCAGGGCTGGCGAAACTGGCCGATAGAGGGTGGCCTTCTCCTCTTCCGATTTGAGGACCGCCCCCCGTGCCTCTAGTCGACCCAGGGCTTCATAGACCATCGAGCGCGGCACGCCTGAACTCTTGCTGAGCTGGTAGCCAGTAGCCGGGTTCTCGCTGAGGAGCACCAGGTAGACCTTGGCTTCATACTCGGTCATGCCAAAAGCCACCAACTGATCGAGGAGTTTCATCGCTACCGCCTCATAGGACATGGATAGTAGTTCAATCTCGAACTACTCCCGTAGTATACGCGGTGCAATGGGATCCGTCAAGGGTAGATTAGGGTGTACCTGTTCACGTTTGGGGTAAGGCATGCTCTATAGCAGCTTGACGAGCGTGCGGGAGGTGTGGAGGGCTGTGCCCTTCACAAAACAACCAACCCAGCCTTGGTCCGCCAGAGGAAGTGTGAACAGGTACATTAGGGTATAATCGTCCTAGTTCCACCCCTCTTGTCGAACGGTTAAGCTCGTCTGAACCATGCCTACGGCATGTTTCAAACCAGCTTGACACGCTTCCGGGAGGTGTGGAGGGCGAAGCCCTCCACAAAAACAACCAACCCAGCCCTGGTGCCGCCAGCGTGTCAAGCCGGCGCAGCCGAAACTGAAGCATACCTATGAGCGAAATCCTCGGCCTACTACAGTTTCTCCGCGAGGCTGAGCGCCTGAAGAGAGTCTACCGCACGTCTTGGACGTCGAGCGGGCAGCAGGAGAGTGTTGCCTCGCACACCTGGCGCTTATCGCTGATGGCGCTCGTCTTTGAGCCATTCTTTCCAGAGATTGATATTGGGAGGCTCCTCAAGATCTGCATCGTTCACGACCTAGGCGAAGCGATTGGCGGTGACATTCCTGCCACTGCCCAGCATGACCGGCATCCCAAGGCTGCACAGGAGCGCCATGATCTCCTCCTCCTCTTGGAGCCGCTTCCAGAGTCAATCAAGCAGGAGATCCTTGCCCTCTGGGATGAGTATGAAGCGGCGCACTCGCCCGAAGCACGCATCGCCAAGGCCCTCGATAAGCTTGAAACGATTCTGCAGCACAACCAAGGCGCCAATCCGCCAGATTTTGACTATGCGTTCAACCTTCAGTATGGAAAGAAGTTTACGGATATGGTTCCATTGATTGCTACCATTCGATCCATAGTTGATAGTGAGACGGAGCAGAAGGCTGCACAAGCGGGAAGGTGACCTACCGGCACTGTTGCTTTGTCATCTTTATCAATCGCACCAGTGCAATGCTTCAACTGCCTGATCATGGGGCTGATCACTGCCGTAATGATCCGGAATACGCTGTGAGCTCTTCGCCCTATCAACCTCCTCGTGCGCACAGCTTTTGTCCATGGTATACTCCATGTCATGTATCGTTCAACACTGACCAGAGGAAACAGCTATGCGCAACAGAGTTCGGCGTAGCGTACGCATCTTCAGTGCGCTAATGATTGGATTTCTCGTCCTGGTGCTGGTAGTTACCGCGGTGATACCCTCCTGAGCTCCAGCGAAGCCTTCCACAAGCCTTCCTCTCCCCGCTACGGCGTGGAGAGCGAAACACGCTCAATAGCTTCTCTCCCCGCCACGGGTGGTGGTAGAGAAGGGTCACCTGCTGAGAGCCTTAGGCATGCTTCAGTTTCGGCTGCGCCGGCTTGACACGCTGGCGGCACCAGGGCTGGGTTGGTTGTTTTTGTGGAGGGCTTCGCCCTCCACACCTCCCGGAAGAGTGTCAAGCTCGTTTGAAACATGCCGTAGCGATACGGAGCCCACCCCGATGTACGGAAACTATACCCTGCTCTACGATGGGAACTGCCGGATCTGTACGAGCCAGATTCGTACGGTTGCTGCCTATGACGATCATAAGCAGATCGAGTTACTCGATATGAATAGCCCAGAGGCACAGGCGCGCTTTCCTCAGGTCACCCCTGAGATGGCTCAGCGTGAGTTGCACCTAGTTGCTCCTGATGGCAGCCTCTACCGTGGTGCTGAGGCTATCCGCGAGACGCTGCTGCGCCTGCCGAGCCTACGCGGTCTCGGTGAACTGCTGCGCCTGCCCGGGGCGATGGGTGTTGCGCGGCCCATCTATGCCTGGATCGCGGAGAACCGCTACCTCCTCGGTGGTCGCGTTGAGCGCTGTGATGATGGGAGCTGTAGCCCGGGCAAACAACCGTGAGCAGCTTTCTGCCTACGGTCAAACTGACCGTTGCCCTGCTCGTGCTCATCTGCTCAATGGTGGCCCTGCCTGGGCTATCCACTGCCTATGCCGAGGCTATGGACAACCGTGCTGTTGGCAACTCTCCTGTGGCTCAGACGCCTACACCTACCCCAGCAGATACGACGCACCAGCCGGTTAGCCCACGGGTCATCGGCGCGCTGATCTGCATCTCCCTGCTCTCACTCAGTTCGCTCGCGGGGAGCTTTGCGTTCAAGCGCTACTTCGATCGCCTGAACGCCGACTAGGGGGGGGCAGTGTCGGCTGCGCCAGCGTGGTCATCTGGCGACATCAAGGCGAGGTTGGGCCTTTGCTGTGGAGGGCTTTGCTCTTCAGGGGGTGTCACTCCTCCGAGGGCAGGCTTCCTCGTGAAGCGAGATGCTCCGCAGGAGTGTGCCACGTCGGTACCGCCGCGGAGCGCATCCTAGGAGCTTGAGAGAAACGACCGTCGCGATCTGCGGCCTTGGTTGTACCAGGTGGTAGCTGTGCAGGCGAGCCGCCCGCGCTCCCGGGGATGGGTCACGTGAAACCCTTTGAAGGGCTTTGCCCTCCACGCCTCCCGCTCCAGGTACCGGTCTACCGCGGAAAGAGGCGCTCCACCGGCGTGGTGAAGGTAGGCAGTACCTGCGACGGAATGTGCTCTCCGCCGCTCAAGACGCCAACTTCCTCGTAGTGATCGTTCGTAAGCACGAGGAGCGTCACCGAGCGTGCGGTCGGATCAAGGATCCAATACTCCGGCACGCCGATACGTGCGTAGGCGGCCCGTTTGCCATGCACCGCGTCGCGGTCGTAAGCGGCTGTACTAGGTGAGCTGATCTCGACGACTAGATTCGGTGATCCGATCAGCCTGCGCTCAGCGACAATCCCGAGCTGCGCGTTGAGGACAACGACGGCGTCAGGCCGTACCACACTCCCACTGGCATCGATATCCGGGCTGGTGAAGACGCGCCCCAACCCCTGATCGTCTACAGCCGCGACCAAGCGGGCCGCGACGAGAGCGGCGATGTTTTCGTGGTCGGGAACTGGCGCTGGGGCCATATAGAGTACTCCGCTGAGGATTTCGTAGCGATAGCCATCGATGTCGGGCAACGCCGCATACGCCGCATACGTCCACTGCCCCTGGGATGGGCCGGGTACATGGCTAGCGCGGACGACAAGTTCAGCGGTATCGGGGAAGGGTACGGTCATGCGCATCCTCTCGTGCATGAGCTGTTTTGGGAGAGTGCATCGTGAACGTGCTTACTCACGGTAGACGGTCTGCCTATCGCACTGGCTCTCGCACGGCACGAAGTTCCTTGGCCTGTATTGCCTCGAAACCGAGCATCGACCAGGATTCGGAGTTGCCACCCCAGTCTGTTCTGGAGGAATGATCGGTACGAGGCCCTCAAGAAACGTTGCGCCACCACCACCGCCAGCCAGAGCCATGATCATGGCCCTTCGGTCTCTGGATCTATCCCCAGGGCACGTAATCGAGCAGCTAGTCGCGCGGCACGGGCAGCTTCGGCTTCAGCGCGGGCGGCTTCGGCTTCGGCGCGGGCAGCTTCAGCTTCGGCGCGTTCACGTGCGCTTACGCGCTCACGCTCCAACTCCAGGTAGCTGAGAAAGCTCCGGCCATCGGGCTGCGTAATGATGAGCCCACCTTCGGCATCGAGGGTAAAGGTAACCCCTAACCGTGGGCTACGCCATCCGATCATCTGGTCGATGAAGCCGAGTTTCTCGTCGCGCCGGAGCCATCCTGCAAGCTCACCATGGTCGGGGTCGTAGATGTAGTACTCTTCAACCCCGTACTGCTCGTAGAAGGTCAGCTTCCGTGCCATCTCGACGACAGTATTTCCCGGTGAGAGGACCTCAAAGACGACCTGTGGTGCGATACCCTCCTCTTCCCACTGCAGGTATGCGCCGCGGTCGCCCTTAGGCCGACCAAACACGATCATGGTGTCCGGTGCACGTCGAATACGTGGATTTCCTTCAACCGGATACCAGAGTAGATCACCAGCGACAAAGACGTCGGGGCGATCACGGTAGAGAGCATCACATCCGCCCTGAATCGTGACAATCCAGCGAAACTGGCGCGTATTGTCAGCCATAGGTTGTCCGTCGCTGGTAGGGTAGATGACCGCTGACGGTGCGACCGCGATGGCCATAGGCTACCTCGTTGAGTCTTTTGGCAACTGATACAAAGGGGCGCGGGCTGATACGGATATGTTTAGATCAATTGTACCACAACGGTTTTGCGTGGGCAGGTGGGTGGTACACCCCGCCTCGCCTGCCGAACGGTCAAGCCCCTACTCAGGGTCAAGTACCTCGTCAACCGCCACGCTGAAGCCCGTGAGGAGCTTCGAGGTTGCACGTTGGCCGCGATGGAACACACCGTACTGGCTGTACGCGGCGCCGTCAAGCACCAACACCGTGATCGTCTCCTGCAGAGGGTTCACGATCCAATACTCGGGAATGCCGGCCTCAGCGTAATCGAGCGGCTTCTCCTCCGTATCACGCCTGGGCTGATCGGGACTCACAATCTCCATCACGAGATCGGCCCCGGTCCAATACGCATCTTGGGCGCGAGGATCGGATCGGTTCAACACGAGCAACAGATCGGGTTCGCGGAACTTCCCAGGCCGAACTTCAACGCGCAGTGGTGCGTAGAAGACGTCGCCACCAGTGCGTTGCATGATGGCAAGCAGCGCTAAAAAGAGCACGCGGGAGACCGCTTGATGATATTTGGTCGGCATGGGTAGTAGCTCAAGCACCCCATCGGTAAACTCGATCAGGCGATTGGTCTGGCTCGTGAGTTTGAGGTACTGCTCAACGCTCCAGAGGCCCTGCAATGGCTCAAGGTCAATCTCTGTTTCTTCACCAGCAAGTTTGAGTCGCATCGGGGTGCGCAGATCACGTGCCATAGACTTCTCCGGGGTGGAGAGCGTGTCGAGAGTACTATTCTACCCTGATGCTCTAGGGCTCCGCAACAGGGGTGCGAGGGGTAGCGAGCCACTGGACGCCACTCTTTGCACTTCGTACAGACCTTGCCCGGTTCGCTGTCTTGGTATACGATAGCCATGAAAATCTCCTCAAGATGTTAGGTGTATAGGC
>CAIWUD010000093.1 GCA_903915775.1 uncultured Chloroflexota bacterium
CCCGACCGGAGGGGATGAGTCGCTGTGGCTCGTTGATCGCATCAACCTCACGGTCGCAATAGTCGTTCACCACCTGCGACATGCCGGTCAAGATCGGTCCTGCCATGAAAAGCCCGATCGCCAGGCGCCCCAGTGGCTCGACTCCCCAACTGAGACTACCGCTCGCAATCGCTCCACAGAGAAACGCCCACGCCGGGGCAAACCAGGTCACTGGCTTCATCAGGGTGATCGAGTGGCGCAACACCATCCGCAGACCGGCCTGAGGGCTCAGAGGGGTGGTGGTTGATGAAGAGATGAGACCCGGTCCTTTGGGGAGGTCACCCATGGTGTGCTCGTTTCTAGACTTCCAGGTCGGGGTGGGGGAAAGCAGATCACGGGGAGGCGTGGCCTCCCCGCGAAGGAGCACTCAACCAATTTTACCACCTATGGTCAACCATCAGTTACCCCGCAGTACAACTGGCAGCACAACCTTCCCCGCATCACCCGCTGGGATGCCCCCTTGATTGATCGCGGCTCTGGGGATCGCCAATCCACGGTGGCAGGTGTAGCAACCAGGCACGTTGTAGGTCTGCCCATCGCCCAACCGCTGGTAGGAGAAACGACTCGCTCCTCCCTGTAACTCTGGCGGGATCGTTGCAACTGGTACCGCACCATAACTTGCCCAGTTCTCCGCCAGCCAGGTGGTGAGCAACATCATCTGCTGTGCTTTCAGCTTATTGTACCCTGCTTGGGCATTCGCAATGTTGCTGGCAGCACCCAACTCGTAGGCTACAAAGTTCCGTGAGTTGTGGCAGTAGGTACATCCCACACCGAGTGACCAGGAGTGGTAGTTCATCACATTCTGGTTGATCGTGACCTGCTCCTGGGTCCGACCACCATCAACGGTGAGGGCAAGCGAGCCACGTCCACTCTCGGGATCAGCTGGATCAAACGGCTTCCAGACCTGGTAGTTATAGATGTACCAGAGGACAGCGTCCTGCAGGCTCACCTGGTCACGGATGGCCTCAGGCTTCAGTGCCGGATCGGTCACCGGTGCGCCTTGGGCATCGAGCGGATCGACAGTCACTGGAATGTCCGGTACGCTCCTGACAAACTGTGCCCCAACCGCCTCCATGTTTTTCGGGGCGTTGTTGTGGCAGGTTGCACACTGAACGTAGTTCCCCTTCCAGTTGGGCAAGTTGACGATAAACTTGGCGTTCACATCGCTCACCAGGTAGAGCATGTTCCGCGCCGAGAGCTTCTGCGCGTAGGTGTCCGCAGCAAAGTTATTCAGATCGTGGCAATACTGGCAGCCCACCCCCAGCGCTCCAGAGACGTACTGCTGCATGTAGGTCCAGACCTGGGCTGAAGTCATTCCCGTCAGCACCTGGACATTGACCGTATTCGGATTATTCTGCACCCAGGCCTGACCCGCCTGGACACCCTCTACCCAGGCTTGCTCGCCCAACCAGGCTGGCCGTCCGTCGGCCTGGGGGTTGGGGGCAGCCGAGGTGATAACTTTGATCCCATCACTCGGACTCCAGGGTCCGCGTGCCGCTTCAGCCAGGGCGACCGCCGGAGCATCCGAGGTACGCACCAGGCTATAGATCCACCAGAAGGTTGCCGTAGTGACGATAGCCACCACAATCCCGACGGCTACCGAGATGAAGATCGCCGCCTGTCGATCCGTCGGACGAGTTGGCGATTGCATGGGGGTCTCCTCAAAACTCCAGGTCAGCAGCCCGGCAGTGCCGCATCTACAGAGCCGGCTCCGACGTACAGAACAGCGCTACGAGTCGATGTTGAACCATGACATGACTAAACCATCCTCAAACGAACAACCGCCTTGCGGGAAGTCTGGAGGGCCTTACCCTTCCAGAAAAAACCCAACCTAGCCGTGGTAACGGCGGACGGTCCCACCGGCGTAGCCGAACCCACCCTCAAGCGAACAACCGCCAGCAGGGCGTGCTGGCGGTTGTTGCTCAGTTCACGAGACACCCCCTGCCCACGGCGCACAGAGCGCCGTCGACGCTCAACCAAGAAGGGTGCTCATGTAGTAGAGGAAGAGGGCTGAGACGGGAGTCCCACCAGGGGCTAGGTTGTCCAGCCAGTTGTAGCGCACCGAGCTCAGCACGATGAAGTGGATGAGCAGCGCCACAACAAAGCCCAGGATAGTGAAGATCACGATGTTCGTGCGAACCGAACTGCGTGGAGGCATAATCAACTCCTTGAAGAGGCTACAGGCCCTGAGGCGGGGGCGTCAATCCAGCAGGTGATACGACGACCGTCATCTCCGACTGAACACCTCTAGAGGCCAACCGATAGCCATGGACGCCAGAGCCAGACCAAGACGTGGGCAACGGCAGCAATTACGCCGAAGGCCCAGAAAGACTTGACTACGATGTCGTGAACCAGCCAATCCTGGTTATTGAACAGCGACCGCCACTTCGGGGGAACCAGATCGTCATCGTCGCGCATGGGCGAACCTCCGCTAGTTACAGACACGATTCACGTACGAACACCAGGTACCATCAACGCGCCTGGTGGCGATCCTCGCACCATCCATACCCGGCCCAATGCCAGGATCGGACACGACTTTGGTATAAGATGTCAAAAACCTGTCCTGTGCTGAATTATATATAAGGCAACAAAATTTGTCAATCGTTGCTTTTAAGCAAAAAGTAGCAATCTCACTACTGGTTGTGGCCACCCCACGTAGGTGCCTTTCACCACGCTATCGGTCGTGTCTGCTATACTCCTAGGAATGCTCACCATGGGAAGGAGGATCCCTCATGGCGAATCTGCGCCATCTGCTACCCTACATGGCACGTTACCGCCTCTCGCTGCTGATTGGTCTCTGCTGCGCCATCATTGGTGCCACCGTGAGCACCCTTAGTCCGTACGTTTTGCGCTTAGCGGTTGATGAACTCAGCACGGGCACCATTCTGCTCAGTAGCCTGACCCGTTATGGTGGCCTCCTGCTGATCATTGCCCTCGCCGACGGGCTCTTCAAGTTCTTTCAACGTATGCTGATCATTGGGACATCCTACGCCGTTGAGAATGATCTCCGCCGTGCCCTCTTCGCACGGTACATGCAACTCGACCAGAGCTTCTTTAGCCAGAACCACACCGGTGATCTGATGGCCCGTGCGACGAATGATCTGAGTGCCATCCGCCAACTCCTGGGTCCCGGCATCAATGGTTCGGCAACAGCGCTCTTTACCTTTAGCGCTGCCGCGCTGCTCATGCTCTTCGTGAATGTTCCCCTAGCGTTGATCGTGCTGCTGCTCATGCCCCTGACCACGCTGATCTTCATCCTGGTGGGAAATCGGATGCGCCGCACCTTTACCAAAGTCCAGGATCAGTTTGGCACGCTCTCAACCCGTGTCCAGGAGAACTTCTCAGGGATCCGAACGATCAAGGCGTATGCCCAGGAAGAGGCAGAATTGGCCGTCTTTGCCGCTGATAATGCCCACTACCGTACGCTGAGCATGCGCTACATGGTGTTGAGTGGTGCACTCTGGCCACTCATGACCCTCGGTTTAGGCATCGTTGCTGCACTCGTCCTCCTCGTTGGGGGGCGCCTCGTGGTAGCTGGTCAGCTAACGATTGGCCAACTAGCGCAATTTAACGCCTACCTGGTCATGCTCTCGTTTCCGATGATCATGCTTGGCTGGGTGGTATCTCTCGTCCAACAAGCAGCGGCGTCGATGGATCGTCTGCTTGAGGTGCTGACGCGCAAACCGGCGATCACGAACCCAGAAGTGGCCATTCCGCTCCCCCATCCACGCGGTGAGATCACCCTAGAAGGTGTCGGGGTGCGCTACACCTCCGAGCGGAGCGACGATCGTCTCTCGCCGCGACCAGCCTGGATGCTCCATGACATCTCGTTCCATGTCCCGGCCGGTAGCTCACTGGCCTTGGTTGGGGCTACCGGTGCTGGCAAGACCACACTGGTCAATCTGCTCGCACGTGTGCGTGATCCGGATGCCGGTAGAGTACTCATTGATGGCATTGATGTGCGTCAACTCGATCTAGCCAATCTGCGGCGTGCGATCAGTTACGTACCCCAAGAGACGTTCCTCTTCAGTCGCTCGCTCCGCGAAAATGTCGCCTTTGGGGTTGACCAGGCTGACCATGCTGCGATCGCCCACGCCACCACGGTCTCATGCCTTGCCAATGATCTCGATCAGTTCCCTGATGGGATCGAAGCGATGGTGGGAGAGCGCGGGTTAACCCTCTCGGGTGGTCAGAAGCAGCGGGTAGCGATTGCGCGAGCAGTTCTCCGTAACCCGGCGATCCTTGTCCTTGATGATGCGCTAAGCAGCGTTGATACCCACACCTCCGCTCAGATCCTCACCCAGTTGCACGAGTTGCTGCGTGGACGCACCAGCATCATTATTGCTCAGCGTGCTGCCACCGTCCGCGATGCCGATCAGATTATCGTCCTGCATGATGGTCAGATTGCTGAGCATGGGACCCACAACGAACTCCTGCAGCTTGGAGGGCACTATACCGCGATGTGTCGACGTGAACTGCTTGAAGCAGAGTTAACCGATTAGACGTGGTTCGATACCTCCCACATAGGGTATCAAGTCAGTTTAAACCATGTCTTAGGTCGCCACTCAGGTCAACTGGGATCGACACCGTAACCCATGGAGTAGGTATGTCTCGTGGATCCTCACAACGATTTGATGACGATGTCGTGATGGGCAAGGCCTACGATGGTCGACTCTTGCGGCGTATGGCACCGTTCGTGGCTCCCTACGGACGACGCTTGGGGCTGGCGATCGCCCTGTTGATCGGTGCGGCCCTCAGCGAAATTATCCCCCCGCTGCTTGTCCAGCGGGCGATTGACGGACCAATTCAATCAGGCGAACTGAACGGGCTTTGGGGCATCTTTGCCCTCTACGCCGGAGCACTCCTCACCACCTTTACCTTACGCTACAGCCACAGCTACCTGATCAACAGCATCGGCCAGAGCGTAATGATGGATCTTCGCATCTACCTCTTTCGCCATATCCAACAGCTCAGCCTCAGCTTCCACGATCGTAACCCGGTCGGGCGGCTTCTTACTCGTATCACCAACGATGTTGATGCGCTCAACGAGTTTCTCACCAGTGGCATGCTGCTCATCCTGGCCGATCTGGTTACCCTCATCGGCATCATTCTGGTGATGTTTCTCCTCAATTGGCGCCTGGCCCTGATCAGTCTGGCCATCATGCCCATCCTGGCCCTGATTGTGACCATCTACCAGCGCGTTATGCGTGCAACCTACCGACTGATACGCCAGCGCCTAGCCATGATCAATGCCTACCTAAACGAACAGATCAGCGGCGTACTGGTGACCCAGCTCTTTGGCCGGGAAGCGCCCAGCCAGGACTATTTCGCCAATATGAGCGCAGACTACCTTCAGGCAAATATGCGCTCGGTGCTGTACTTCGCGATCTTTATGCCAACCGTGCAGCTGATGGCTGCCATCGCCACGGCTGCACTCCTCTGGGGTGGTGGAGTTGGGGTGCTTGGCGGTTGGGCTTCGCTCGGCATGCTCATCGCGTTTGTGCAGTATACCCAGCGCGCCTTCGAACCTATCCGCAACCTAGCCGAACGCTATACCATTCTCCAGGCAGCAATGGCCTCGGCTGAACGCATCGTCGGGGTGATCGATACGCAGGCAGAGATTCGTGACCCCGATGAGCCAGTTACCCTCCCTACACCCGTCCGTGGCACGATCGAACTGCGTGACGTCGTCTTTGGGTATGATCCGCATGAGCCAGTGCTCAAGGGCATTACGCTGACGATTCCCGCTGGTCAGGCTGTGGCCATCGTTGGGGCAACCGGTGCGGGAAAGAGTAGCCTCGTCGGTCTGCTCGCACGCTTCTACGATCCTCAGGAGGGGGTAATTACCCTTGATGGTATCGATATTCGTCACCTGCGCCAGCGCGATCTCCGTCGCCATATTGCATCCGTGCCTCAAGATCCTATCTGCTTCTCAGGCACTATTGCCACGAATATCCGGTTGCACAGTACCGAAATAGGTGACGCTCAAATGCGTAAGGCTGCTGAGACCGTCAATGCCGCGACGTTCATCGAACGCCTGCCGGGTGGCTATGGGTATGAAGTACGTGAACGGGGGGCAAATCTCTCGCTTGGGCAACGGCAACTCCTGGCTTTCGCCCGCGCCCTCGCGTTCAATCCGGAGGTCCTCCTCATCCTCGACGAAGCAACCAGCAGTGTTGATACGGCTACAGAAGCACTGATCCAGGAGGCTCTCGCACGCATGTTACGCGGACGTACCAGCATCGTCATCGCCCACCGGCTCAGCACCATCCGCCACGTCGATCGCATCGTGGTGCTCGACAAAGGACGTGTCGTGGAAGACGGCAGCCACGACGAGCTCCTGGCCAGACAGGGTTTCTACAGTCGGCTCTACCGACTACAATTCGCAGCGCAGCAGGTAGAGGGTTAGAGCAAGAGGGATTGTGGTATCATACAGGGGAGTGCCAGAGCATCGGCCTTCGGCGCCGCCTGGCGCTACCACGGGGGCTTCACCCTCACCGCGTGCTTCTCGTAGCAGACGGAGCCTCATTTGACGTTACTGTTGCTCATTCGCCACGGCGCCAATGACTGGGTGCATGGGAGGCTGGCCGGTTGGACGCCCGGGGTGCGTTTGAACGACGAGGGGCGGCGACAAGCGGTAGCCTTGAGTGAGCGCCTTGTCGATCTGCCGATCAGTGTCGTCTACTCTAGCCCGTTGGAGCGTTGTGTGGAGACTGCAACTGCCATCGCACAGCCCCGTGGCCTGATACCACGGCTGGTTGATCAGATTGGGGAAGTTGACTACGGTGAGTGGCAGGGTGCTGAGCTGAAGGAGCTCTACCAGCATAAACTCTGGCCAGGCGTGCAGTTCTACCCGAGCGGTACCCGCTTCCCGAATGGTGAGACGCTGGGTGAGGCGCAGATGCGCATGGTGCAAGCCATCGACCGTCTTCGCTCCCTCCATCCCAGGGAGATGGTAGCCGTTGTTTCTCACGCCGATATTATCAAGCTCGCTGTTGCCTACTACGTGGGCATCCACCTCGATCTCTTTCAACGCCTGGTTATCAATCCATGCTCACTCACTGCAATTGCGTTTGAGCCCATGGGACCACGACTGCTCACCATGAATGACAATGGAACAGTCGAGCATCTCCGACCACGACCGGAACCATCTGAAGCCGTAGTCACTGCCGCCGAACAGCCTCCAGCTGACGGGGCGGACCAAGCAAAGTAGAAGCATGTCTGAGTTTACGATCGATCTCGACTCGGTACAGCGTATTACAACGGGTGCTGTAGGCCCCAAAGGTCGACGGGTCTTCTACCTACAGGCCCGACGTGGTGGTCGTGTGCTGACACTGATCGCCGAAAAAGAGCAGGTACGAGCCCTGGCCGATGCGATCACCCGCCTGCTCGATACGATTGCCGAGAAGAATCCACGATTCTCGACGTCCGATGATCTGCTGATCACCGACATGAGCCTTGAGGAGCCACTGGAGCCCCTCTTCCGCATTGGCCAGATGGGTCTGGGGTACGATGCAGAGCGCGACCTGGTGGTACTCCTCGTCCAGGGGATGAGTAGTGAGGAAGAAGAGGAAGAGGGTAACCCCAGTGCGCGCATCTCGGCGGCACGGCCACAGATGCGTGCACTCGCAACCCATGCCGCACAGATCGTCGCCGCAGGACGGCCCATCTGTGGCAACTGTGGTCGTCCCATCGATCCGAGCGGCCACTTCTGCCCACATCGGAATGGGCACGGGCCGAGCCTACCCCCTAGTACGTAGTATGGATGATCGACCAGAAGCAGTCACTGTTGCCCGTATTCTGGAAACGCTGGCCAGAGGGGTGATCACGATTGAAGGCGCCATGCCTTACAGTAGCAACTATACGCTGCTGGCGCGTATTGAGCACCAGGATCTCCAACTGCTCAGCATCTACAAGCCCAAACGGGGTGAACGACCACTGTGGGATTTTCCTCAGGGGAGCCTCTACCGGCGTGAGGCTGCGGCCTACCTCGTCTCTGAGCGGCTCGGGTTCGATCTCGTACCCCCTACGGTCGTGCGCAGCGGACCCTACGGCGTCGGTATGGTGCAGCTCTTCATCGCCAATGATGAGGAGGCCCACCTCTTCACCATGTTGCAGGAGGGTGGCTATGAAACGAAGCTGCGCCAACTCTGTCTTTTCGACTGCATCGTGAACAATGCCGACCGCAAGAGCGGCCACGGTCTGAAGGGCCTCGATGGACGCCTCTGGGCTATCGACCATGGGATCTGCTTCCACTACGAGCCGAAGCTCCGCACGGTATTGTGGGATTTTGTTGGCGAACCCTTCGGAACAGAGCTGACCGCGGCCCTCTCCCAGCTCCAGGACAGCCTCCAGGCAGAGAGTGAACTGGTACGTCTGCTCGGTGAGCTGCTGGAAAAGGCGGAGCTGCGAGCGCTCAAACGACGGCTCACCCATCTCCTCGAGTCTGGCGTCTTCCCCCCACCCGGCCCCGGACCAAACGTACCCTGGCCCCCAGTCTAAGGCATGGTTCAAACCAGCTTGACACGCTTCCGGGAGGTGTGGAGGGCTCTGTCCCTCAGGGGGTTTCACTCGTTCGCGAACGGGCATTCCCGTGCGTCACCATGCGCTGTGCGAGCGTGCCAAGGCCCGGACCACCGCAGAGC
>CAIWUD010000094.1 GCA_903915775.1 uncultured Chloroflexota bacterium
ACCGCCGATGATGCTTGGTTCAAGGCAATGGCCCTGCTCCAGGGTAGCAGCGCACGCAAAGTTCACGCCGAGTCACTCACGTTCCCTCACATCCCCGGCTCAGAGTGTCGCATGCTCTGGACGATCAACGTGGAGCGTAATGACACCCAACTGGCAGCACTCTTCGACTACTACCAACTCTACGACCGACTCCATGGGGCTGAACATGCCTAGTAAGGGAACAACGGTGAGTGGGACGATCGAGGCGGTACGCGGCATGCACGATCTGCTACCCGCCGAACAGCAAGCTACCGAGCGCGTACGGGCCACACTCCTGGCTACTATAGGCAGCTATGGCTACCAGACCATCGATCTGCCGATTATTGAGCAGCGCGACCTCTACATGCGCAAGCTCGGTGAGGAGTTGGCCGGTAAGCTCTACGAGTTTAGCTTTGGCGGACGCGACCTTGCCCTCCGGCCAGAGTGGACGGCGTCGGTGCTCCGGGCCTACGTGACCCATCTGCAAGAGCAGCCCCTGCCGCTGCGCCTGAGTTATGCCGGGCCAGTCTTCCGCTACGAGCGGCCTCAACGCCACACCTATCGCCAGTTTGCTCAGGTTGGCGTGGAGTTGATTGGCGGCCCTGCGCCCCGCGCTGATGCGGAAGTCCTCTCTCTTGCCTGTGCCGCCCTGGATGCGGTGGGTTGTACGACCTACCGTATCCAGCTTGGTCATGTCGGCTTGGTGCGCGAGATCCTGGCCCGTCTTGGCCTGACGGAACGGGCGCAGGGTGCCCTGGTCTGGAGTCTTGAGCGCCTACGTGACGGTGGCCCCGAGGCGCTACGCGCTCAGCTGCGCGAAGATGTGGGTGAGCAACCAGCCGGTCTGAGCTTGCCCCCGGGCCTTGATGAGGCGCAGGCAACTACCTGGCTGTTACGCACCTTTGATGCCATGCAGATCGATCTGAGCACTGGGAGCCGTACACCAGAGGAGGTGGTGGGACGCCTGCTGCGCAAACTGCGCCGCACCGATGATCTCCCCGGTATTGAACACGCGCTCACGATTCTCTCCCAGCTGAGTGCCATCAGTGGCCCCCCCGCTGAGAGTCTGCCCGCAGTGGCGGCACTGCTTGCGCAGTATGGGCTCGATTGCCCAGCCTACGCTGAGTTGCAGGCTATTCTGGATCTGACGACGATCCATGGGCTGGATCCATCCCGGTTGACGATCGATTTTGGCCTTGGTCGGGGGCTGAACTACTACACCGGCATGATCTTTGAGTTGGAAGATCAGACGGGGCTACAGCTCTGTGGTGGCGGACGGTATGATGATCTCGTCACTGCCCTCGGTGGGCGTTCCGCTGTGCCTGCGGTCGGCTTCGCGTATGGGCTGGAGCGTGTGGCAGCGAGCGCTTCACCACCACGGGTAGACCCCCAGCCCCTGGTGCTCGTCGCACCGGTTAGCGACGATGACTACGCCTATGGACAAGAGGTGGCACGCCAACTGCGTGCCCACGGCTTCGTCGTCAGTGTGGATATTCGCGGGCGCCCGCTCACCCGCAATCTGAGTGACGCGGCCAAACGCGGTATCACCTATGTCGCGATTGTCGGTGCTGCCGAGCGCGAGAGCCGTACCATCGTCTGGCGCGATCTGCCTAACCGGAGTGAGCGCCACCTTCCCCTCGCTGCGCTCACGGCCCTCACGGGCAGTGCGGGGGGCGAAGCTCACCATAACCAACCAACCTAGCCTTAGTACCGCCAGACCGTCAGGCCGGCGCAGCCAACACTGAAACAGACGCAACTATTTCGAGGCCGCTACCAACATGAGTAAACTCTTCGCATTCAACCCGCGCTCCTGGGCCTCCTGGAGGCCATTTGGCCTCGGCGAGACCAAGCCGCACCACTACATGGAGATGGTGCGTGTCGCCTGGCAGAACCGCGACAATCTGCCCTACGCCTGGCGCATCCTGACGCAGGGGGTCTGTGATGGGTGCGCCCTGGGCACCAGTGGCCTCAAGGATTTCACCATGACGGACGTACACCTCTGCGTGGTCCGTCTCAATCTCCTGCGCCTGAATACGATGGGTGCGCTCGATATCAGCCAACTGGCCGATGTGCGTAAGCTTGCCACCCTGCGCAGCGCCGACCTGCGCGCCCTTGGGCGGCTCCCCTACCCGATGCTACGGCGCAAAGGTGAGCCTGGCTTCCGTCGGGTAAGTTGGGACGAGGCACTGAACCTCGCAGCAGAGCGGCTCGGCGCTACCGATCCACGTCGCATGGCCTTCTACCTGACCTCGCGAGGTACGACCAACGAGATCTACTATGTTGCCCAGAAGGTGGCCCGCTTCCTTGGTACGAACAATGTGGATAATGCAGCACGGATCTGCCACTCACCATCGACGGTTGCCCTGAACGAGGCGATCGGGGTGGGGGCGTCGACCGTATCCTACAGCGACTGGATCGGTAGTGATCTCGTGGTGCTGATCGGGAGCAACCTTGCGAATAACCAACCGGTAGCGACCAAGTATCTCTACGAGGCCAAACAAGCGGGAACCGAGATCGCGGTGATCAACCCCTACCAGGAGCCGGGTCTGACGCGCTACTGGGTACCGAGTGTGCCGGAGAGTGCGCTCTTTGGCACCAAGTTGCTCGATCACTTCTTCCAAGTTGCCCACGGTGGCGATCTCGCCTTTCTCAACGGGACGCTCAAGCATCTGATTGAGCAGGGTTGGGTCAACCAAGCCTACATCGATGCCCATACGAGCGGTTGGCCAGAGTTGCAGGCGTCACTGGCAACGCAGAGTTGGGAGCAGCTTGAGGCAGCCAGTGGAAGCAGCCGCACGGAGATGTTGCGTTTTGCCCAACTTCTGGCTGCCAAGCAGAAGGTCGTACTGATCTGGAGTATGGGGATTACTCAGCACGTCTGTGGGGTCGAGAATGTCCACGCGATCGTCAATCTCGCTCTGGCACGGGGCTACATCGGCCACGCCAAGAGTGGGCTGGTGCCGATTCGTGGCCACAGTGGTGTACAGGGTGGCGGTGAGATGGGGGCTATGCCAGGGAGCCTGCCAGGGCATGGGTCGGTGAATCGTGAAAATGCGGCCCGACTTGGAGCACTCTGGGGCTTTCCAGTGCCCGACTGGAAGGGTCTCGATGCGACAGAGATGATCGAGGCGGCGCATGAAGGGGCCCTCGATCTCCTCTACTGCAGCGGTGGCAACTTCCTCGAAGTGCTGCCAGAACCGGACTATGTGCAGGAGGCGTTGCAGCGCGTACCGCTGCGCATCCATCAGGATATTGTCCTCTCATCGCAGATGCTGGTGGAACCTGCAGAAGCCGTGCTCCTGCTCCCGGCACAGACGCGCTACGAGCAGCGTGGTGGCTGTACGGAGACCTCAACCGAGCGGCGTGTCTACTTCAGCCCAGAGGTCCGTGGGCCGCGGATCGGTGAGGCACGCAGCGAGTGGGAGATCTTCATGGAGCTGGCGGCACGGGTGCGTCCAGCCGATGCGCAGCAGATCCAGTTCCGTGATGCTCACGCCATCCGTGAGGAGATCGCCCGGACGATCCCATCCTACCGAGGGATCGAACAGCTGCGCAAAGCGGGTGATGCGTTTCAGTGGGGCGGCCCCCGGCTCTGTGAGGGGGGAGCCTTTCCGACACCAGATGGGAAGGGGCACTTCCGTGCGCTCACCGCTACTGATGAACCGCTCGGCCCTGGTCAGTTCAAGCTGAGCACACGGCGCGGCAAGCAGTTCAACTCGATCGTTCAGGGGCAGAAAGATGCGCTAACCGGCGCCGATCGTGAGATCGTTCTGATGGCCCAGGCCGATATCAGCGCCCTCGGGCTCCAGGAGGGTGAGCGGGTACGCTTAGTCTCGAGTGTGGGCACGATGGAGGCCCGGGTGCAGGCTGCGCCCATCCTCCAGCGCCACGTGCAGGTCTTCTGGCCCGAGGGGAATGTGCTGGTACCGCGCGGACGGCGTGCCAAGAGTGGCGTACCTGACTACAATGCCCTGGTAACCATTGAACGGTTAGGCGAGCATCCATGAGTCCACGACCTGCGAGAAGCACACGCCGACGGGTGATCGTGGTTGAGGAGGGGCAACGCTCCTCCATCCGTGATAGTCTGGTGACGGAGGAGCCACTAGAGATTCGCCTGCATGCAGGGGAGGAGCAGCGCACCCTGGCGGTGACGATGCGCACCCCCGGCGACGACTTCGAACTCGCTGCCGGTTTTCTCTACGCTGAGGGGCTAGCTGTAGAGCGAGGGGCGATCCAACGCATCACCTACTGCGTCGACCGCACCGTGGAAGACGAGCAGCGCTACAACATCGTGAACGTCGAACTCGCCGCGAAGCGCCTACCCGAATTGACCACCCTCGAACGCCACTTCTACACCAGTAGCGCCTGTGGCGTCTGTGGTCGCACCAGCCTGGAGCAACTGCACCACCAGGGCTGCAGCCCCCTCCAGGCTGGCCCTCTGGTCGATCCCGCCCTCCTCTACACGCTCCCTCGCCGCTTGCGCGAGCAGCAGCAACTCTTTACGACAACGGGCGGGCTCCACGCAGCGGCACTCTTCCACACCGACGGCACCTGTCTGGCGGTACGCGAAGATGTGGGCCGTCATAATGCCGTGGACAAACTGGTCGGCTGGGCACTACTGGGTGGCCTCATCCCCCTGAGCAGCTGCATCCTGCTGGTCAGTGGACGGACGAGCTACGAGATTCTCCAGAAGGCCGTTGCCGCTAGGATACCGATCGTCTGCTCCGTTTCAGCACCGAGCAACCTCGCCGTAGCGGTGGCCCAAAGCTTCAACCTAACCCTGGTCGGCTTCCTGCGTGAGCGGCGTTTCAACATCTACACCGGCGCTGAACGGCTGCTCGAGCAGCCGGCCTCATAGGGTGAGGCGATAACGCAGCAGGGCCAGGATCGCATAGAAGCCCTGGCTCGTCTTCATCTTCTTTCCTTCCTCGTAGGTGCGGCCGATGTAGCTAATCGGCACCTCGAAGATGCGGTGACCACGCTTGAGCACTTTCGCCGTAATCTCAGGCTCAAGACGAAAATCGTTACTCTCCAGCTGGAGATCGCGGAGAATCTCCGTCCGCATCACCTTGTAGCAGGTCTCCATATCGGAGATCCAGCAGTTGAAGAGGAAGTTGGTCAGAAAGGTGAGCACCTTATTACCCAGGGCATTCCAGAAGTACATGCCCGTATGGCTACCGAGGAAGCGGCTCCCGTAGACAACATCGACTCGACCGTTCAGAATGGGCGGAACGAGCGTATAGTAGTCCTTGGGGTCATACTCGAGGTCGGCATCCTGGATAATGGTGATCTGACCGCGGGCGTGGGCCAGGCCACTGCGCACCGCAGCGCCCTTCCCCCGATTGACGGGATGGCTGATCACCGTCAAATTGGGCATGCGGTCGGCTGCAAGTCGGAGGAGTTGGAGCGTTTGATCAGAAGAGTGATCATCGACCGCGATGATCTCTTTATCGTAGGTAATTGCGTTGACACGCTCAAGAATTTGGGCGATCGTCTCAGCCTCGTTATAACAGGGCATGATGATCGAGAGCAATGGACGTTGCATAGAGCTTCTGTTACAACGAATGGCCATACCAGGAATAAGTTTGGCGATTGTACCAGAGGGCCTAGGGTGAGTCAACGCCCTACCACGGTTGCCCCTTCCCATTCGTATCAAGTATAATAGTAGATGCTATCGCCGCTACCGGCCGCCCGGACGGCGGCAAACGGTCAGATCGGCAACACCGAAGTCAAGCACAATTTCTGAAATCATGCGATGAGCGAACGGAGTTCGCAATGCTGAACTGGCTCAAGAAGCTGGTTGGCGACACCAATGAGCGAGCGGTGCGCCAGATCCAGCCCATTGTCGACAAGATCAACGCCCTCGAGCCGGACTACCGCGCCTTAGACGATGAAGTCCTTGCCGGAAGAACGGAACAGTTCCGGAGCCGCCTCGCCGATGGTGAAACCCTCGACGAGATCCTCTCAGAGGCCTTTGCGACCGTACGCGAAGCGGCGCGGCGCACGATCGGTCTCCGCCACTACGATGTGCAGCTCATCGGCGGGATCACGCTCCATGAAGGCAAGATCGCCGAGATGAAGACTGGTGAGGGAAAGACCCTGGTCGCCACCCTCCCACTCTACCTAAACGCCCTCGAGGGGAAGGGCGCCCACCTCGTGACGGTAAACGACTACCTGGCAAAGGTGGGCGCGGGCTGGATGGGCCCGGTCTACCATCGCCTCGGGCTAACTGTCGGCTTCATTGCCCACGAACAGAGTGCACTCTACGACCCCGACTATCGCGATCCTGCGGCAAACCCTGAGGATCAGCGCCTCGTCCACTGGCGGCCCGTACCGCGCAACGAGGCCTACACGGCCGATATTACCTACGGGACGAATAATGAGTTTGGCTTCGACTATCTGCGCGACAATATGGCCTACGAGAAGCAGCAGATGGTTCAGCGTAAACTGCACTTCGCGATCGTCGACGAGGTCGACAACATTCTGATCGACGAAGCGCGCACCCCGCTGATCATCTCCGGACCAGCGCAGAAATCCTCCGACCTCTACCGTCAGGTTGCTGGGCTGGTACGCCAGTTGCGGCGCTCGAGCGTAACCCAGAAGCAGGTCAAGGAAGAGGGATTTGAGGCGGATGGTGACTTCTTCGTCGATGAACGAACGAAGAGTATTACGCTCACCGAGCAGGGTATTGAGCACGTCGAGCGCCTCTTGCGCATCCCTAGCGGCGAGAGCCTCTACGACGCGCAGCACTCTGAGAAGACCCATTACGTCGAGAATGCGCTCAAGGCCCAGTTCATCTTCCAGCGCGATCGCGACTACATGGTCACGGGCGGTGGTGAGGTAGTGATCGTTGATGAGTTCACCGGGCGGGCCATGCCGGGGCGCCGCTGGTCGGATGGTCTACACCAGGCAGTTGAGGCAAAAGAGGGTGTGGCGATCCGCAACGAGAATGTGACCCTGGCGACCATCACCTTTCAGAACTACTTCCGTATGTACCAGAAACTGGCTGGCATGACCGGCACAGCCTACACCGAACGGGAGGAGTTTGGCAAAATCTACAACCTGGATGTGGTGATTATCCCGACGAATAAGCCATCCGTACGCGAAGATCTGGCCGACCAGATCTACCGCAGTGAGGAGGGTAAGTTCCGTGCGGTGGTGCGCGAAGTTGAGGAGCTGCACCAGGCTGGGCGGCCCGTGCTGATCGGCACCACGTCAGTAGAAACTTCAGAGCGGGTGAGTACGCTGCTCGAACGAACAGGGGTACGCCACAGTGTCCTCAACGCGAAGTTCCACGAGAAGGAGGCGACGATCGTTGCCCAAGCGGGGCGCCGTGGTGCAGTGACCGTGGCGACGAACATGGCCGGTCGTGGTACCGACATCCTCCTTGGGGGAAATCCTGATGGACTGGTCGATGACCTCCTCGCGGCGAAGGGAATTGCCTTTGATGGGGCGAGCCCGGAGCAGTTGCGCGAAGCGCGCGACGAGGCGAAACGGATCACCGAGGCCGAAGGCACTGCAATCCGTGAACTGGGCGGACTCCATATCATTGGTACTGAGCGCCACGAAGCGCGCCGCATCGATAATCAGCTGCGTGGCCGTGCTGGGCGCCAGGGTGATCCCGGATCATCGCGCTTCTTCCTCTCCCTCGAAGATGAGTTGATGCGCCGCTTTGGTCCTATCGACCGTATCAGGGGGTTGATGAATCGCTTCCTGGACGAGGATCTGCCCCTGGAAGCCGGTATCCTCGACCGAACGATCGAGGGGGCCCAAACACGGGTGGAGGGCTACAACTTCGATATTCGTAAACACACCGTCGAGTTTGACGATGTGATGAACAAGCAGCGCCAGATTATCTACCGGGATCGACGCGAAATTCTTGATGGGAAGGATGTACGTGACCAGATCCTCGCGATGATTGGTGAGGAGATCGCGGCCCTCGTCGACGAGCACCTCCCCACAGATAGTCTACCTGAAGATTGGAATCTTGAGGAGCTGTTGCGCCAATACCGGCAGATCAATCCCGGTACGTCGCCCACGGCCAACCGCATCCTCAGTGAGGGGAAGAGCCGTGATGCGATCGAGATCTGGCTCGTCGATGAACTGGAGCGCGCCTACGCTGAACGGGAGCAGACAATTGGCCTGGATGTGATGCGGTTTGTTGAGCGGCGCATGATGCTTGGAGCTATTGACCGTCAGTGGATCGACTACCTGACGGCGATGGATGAGTTGCGCCAAAGCATCCTGCTGCAAGCCTACGCGCAGAAGGATCCCCTAGTCGAATTCAAGCGCCAATCCTTCAGCATGTTTGATCAGCTGAAAGAGAATATCACCCGCGAGGTGGTCTACCAGATTATCCCGCAGTCCTTCGCCTACGAACGCTACCTGCGCCAAGTTGAAGCTGAGCAGCAGGCCCGTCTGGCCTCGGCAAAAACCGTTGGCGGAAGCAGCGAGATGGCCAATGTGGCAGCAAAACCTCAACGTCGCTCGGTACAGTTGCCCGGTCGTAACGATCGCTGCCCCTGCGGAAGTGGCAAAAAGTTCAAGGATTGCCACCTCGATCGAGTCGATGAGATTATGCCCCAACTGGTGGCGCAAGGAGCTAAAGCAGCGGCGCCAGGGGGTGCTCCTGCAAGCAGCGCTGCTCCCGCACAACGCGGGAAGAACAGTGCCGCAGTACCCAGGGGGAAGCGGAAGTAGGTGGACTGCGGGAGGCGCGGAGGGTGCAACCCTCCGCAAAAACACGCAACTCGACACCAGTAGCGCAGCGTGACCAGCACGCGGGAGGCGCGGAGGGTGCAACCCTCCGCAAAAACACGCAACTCGACACCAGTAGCGCAGCGTGACCAGCACGCGGGAGGCGCGGAGGGTGCAACCCTCCGCAAAAACACGCAACTCG
>CAIWUD010000095.1 GCA_903915775.1 uncultured Chloroflexota bacterium
ACGAGGGGTTTGTCGTGTTGTGAGCAGTAGTCGTTGAGGAAGGTTTGGAGTTGTGCGGTGGCAGGTGTGGTCGCCCGGATCGTCTGAGCCAGGGTGAGGGCCTGAGCACTCGGCTGTTGCTGCTGGATACCCAGTGCGATCTTCCAGACCACATCGGCGATACCGAGCTCAACCTGCTCACGGGCTGCCTGGGCAGTCTCGATATTGGCGTAGACGCACTGGTAGGTACCCTCCTGGTTGAGTAGGTCGGCCAACGCGAGGAGGCAACTGGTTTTGCCGGTCTGGCGTGGGGCGTGGAGCAGGAAGTACTTCTCTTGCGCAATCAGCCCGCGGATCTCTTCGAGGTTGATGCGGGCGAGGGGGGGCAGGCAGTAGTGTTTCGTACAGTTGACTGGGCCCTCGGTGGTGAAGAAGCGCATAGGGCACCTCCAGACGTAGCGTGATCACAGCTGTGCACAGCATACCATAGGCATGGGGCAGCCACGGGGGGCTGTGTCTCTCCCGCGCGGAGCCCCCGTATGGGCAACCCCCGTGGGTGCCCCACCGTTGGCCCACCCCAAACGTACGCCGTTCCCGCCATCACCGAGCAGGCGCTCGGTGATCCCAGGGTAGCTTGACCGAGTACAACTGAATACCAGTGCTCATTTGCGCGTCCACTTTTGCCTATCATAGATGGTATAGGGCGGCTCATGGTATACTTGCAGGCACATGACGAGCATGCTATCCAGTGGTGCCTATGGCCAAGCGAGTGAGCAAGATCTTTGATAACATCGACCAGAAGTTGGTTGATGCGCTCCTGAAGACGCTACAACAGGCCCGTCGGGCCGACTTCTGCATCGGTTTCTTTCGCCTGAGTGGCTGGGGTCAGGTGGCCGATGCGATTGACCACTTTGCTGGCGGTGCTGCCTGCTGCCGTGTGCTCATTGGGATGAGTGAAAGCCCCGATGAGGAGCTGCGGCGTCTGCAGCGGCAGCTACGTAAGGGGCGGGTGGAGCTCGATCTGGCCCGTGCTGCACAGCTCAGGAGCCGTGTGGCCGCTGAGTTTCGACGGCAACTCGTGGGCATGACGCCAACCAATAGCGATGAGGCGGCGCTGCGGAAGCTCTGCCAACAGATCCGCGACGCCAAGGTGCAGGTGAAGCTCCACCTGAGCTACAACTTGCACGCGAAGCTCTACCTCGCCTACCGCGATGATCCCGATAATCCGGTGACCGCCTACCTGGGCTCGAGTAACCTGACCATGTCGGGCCTTCGCGCTCAGGGTGAGCTGAATACCAAAATTACCGATGATCTCGATGCGGAACGGCTGGAGCAGTGGTTCAACGAGCGCTGGGATGATGACTGGTCGGTCGATATCTCGCGCGATCTCTTGGTGGCCCTGGAGGAGAGTTGGGCCGGTACCGAACGTCGCCCATACTCTATCTACCTCAAGATGGCCTACCATCTCGCCGAGGAGGCCCGCGCTGGTCTGAATGAGTTCTCACTGCCCCGAGACTTCCAGGGTAAGCTCTTCCCCTTCCAAGAGGCCGCCGTGAAAGTTGCTGCGCGCCATCTCAATGAGCGCGGTGGTGTGCTACTCGGGGATGTCGTTGGCCTGGGGAAGACGATGATGGCGAGTGCCCTCGTGCGGATCTTCCGCGATGATTTTAACCTGCGTCCGGTGATTGTCTGTCCGAAGAATCTGCTGCCCATGTGGGAGCAGTACAACCAGCAGTGGGATCTCGGGGCCCGGGTCATCCCCTTTAGCATGGCCCATAAGGAGTTTCCGCAGCTGCCCGCACGCTATAAGCTGATTGTGATCGATGAGTCCCATACGCTGCGCAATCCTGAGGGGCGTCGCTATCAGGCGATCGCAGACTATATTCAGACCTTCGCCGAGAAGGAGTGTAAGGTGGTTCTGCTCTCGGCAACGCCTTACAATAAGTCGTACCGTGATCTGAGTGCCCAGCTGCGCCTCTTTCTCGCTGATGACCGCGATCTTGGCATCCGCCCCGAGGCCTACCTGCGCGCCGGTGGCGATGAGGAGCTGCTGCGCGCCCAGGTGCAGCCACGGACTCTGCGCGCCTTCGAGTATAGCCCCTATGCCGATGATTGGCGCGAGTTGATGCGGCTCTTCATGGTGCGGCGTACGCGCTCGTTCATTAAGCAGCACTATGCCCACTATGATGCCCAGCGCCAGCGCTTCTACCTGGAACTGCAGGCTGCTGCGCCCTTCTATTTTCCTGACCGCATTCCGCGGACGATTACCGTTGCGGCCGATGATCAGCATGACCCGTACCGCCAACTCTACGATCAGCCGGTTGTTGATGCGATCGGCAGCCTCTTGCTCCCCCGCTACGGTCTGGCAAACTATCTCAAGGCGAACGCTGCAACGATCGCTACGCCAACCGAGCGGCCGCTGCTTGAGAACTTGTCGCGTGCCGGGAAGCGCCTGATGGGCTTCTGTCGTACCAATCTCTTCAAGCGCCTGGAGTCGAGTGGCGCGGTCTTTCTCCAGTCGCTCGATCGACACATCATGCGCAATGCGATCGTGCTCTACGCGATCGACCATGGTCTGCCCATCCCCCTTGGTTCACAGCTCGCCGATCTCCTCGGTGCCGATAGTGACCTGGATGCGGAGAGCGATGCGGTTCAGTTGGGGCTGGATGCGGGGGAGATGCCACACGCCCTTACCCAGCAGCGTGCGGCAGAGCTCTACGCCTACTATGCCGGCACGCTGAAGAGCCGCTTTCGCTGGATTGCACCGACCCTCTTCAAGCCAAAGCTCAAGGCAGACCTCCGTGCCGATGTCGCGGCGCTGCAGGCGATCCTTGATCAGCACGGTCGCTGGAACCCCGCCCAGGATGGGAAGCTCGCTGAGTTGATTAGGCTCGTTCAGGCGCTCCAGGGCAAGAAGCTGCTGATCTTTACCCAGTTTGCCGATACGGTCGACTATCTGGTGCAGCAGCTCCGTGCCGCTGGGATTGTCCGCGTCGCCGGTGTTACTGGCCAGAGCGACGATCCGACTGAGCTCGTGCAGCGCTTTAGCCCGATCTCGAATGGTGTCACCAACCCGGTGCTGCTCGCGAACCCGATCGACATCCTGGTTGCGACCGATCTGCTTAGTGAGGGCCAGAATCTTCAGGATTGTGACCAGGTTGTTAACTATGATCTGCCCTGGGCGATCATTCGGCTCATTCAGCGCGCTGGCCGCGTGGATCGCATCGGCCAACAGTCCGCTACCGTCACCTGCTACACCTTTCTGCCCGCTGAGGGGATCGAGGCGATTATCCAGCTGCGTACCCGGGTGCGCCAGCGCCTCCAGGAGAATGGCGAGGTCGTCGGTACCGATGAGCAGTTCTTCGAAGAGGCTGAACAGACCCAGGAGCGTCGTATCCTCCAGAACCTCTACACTGAGAGCTCTGGGGTGCTCGATGAGGAGGAGGATCACGAGGTGGATCTCGCCTCGTACGCCTACCAGATCTGGCGTAATGCCCTCGCCGCCAATCCTGGGCTCAAAAAGATCGTTGAGGATCTGCCTAAGGTGGTCTACAGCGCCCGCCGCCGCGATGATGCAACGGCGCCTATCCGGGGGTTGCCCTTTCAGGCACCGCCGGGCGTGCTGGTCTACCTCAAGTCGAGTAGTGGCAACGATGCCCTGGCCTGGATCGATGAGCATGGCCAGAGTGTGACCCAGTCGCACTACGCGATCCTACGGGCAGCCGAGTGTAGCCTGGCCACGCCAGCGGCTCCCCGTGCGGACCAGCACCACGATCTGGTGCTCAGGGCCTTCGATCTCGTTGAGGAGCGCGAGGCCCTCGGTGGTGCTCTCGGTAGTCCGCGCGGCGCCCGCTACCGCCTCTACGAGAAGCTCTTGGCCTATCGCGACCAACTGGCATCCACGGCTCCCCTCTTCCTGAGTAGCGAGCTGGATCGGATTATCGATGATGTCTACCGCTACCCCCTGCGCCAGGGCGCAGCCGATGCGGTCAATCGCCAGCTCCGTAGCGGTGCAAGTGCTGAACAGCTCGCTGAGCTCGCGAGAACGCTGCGCGATGAACAGAAGCTCTGCTTGATCCAGGAAGCGTCGAGCAATGAACCCGATGAGCCCCAGATCGTCTGCTCCTTGGGGCTCGTGTGACTCATCCCAGAGCACACCAAACCAGCATGATGTTTGGTACACTTTCCACCTATGTAGTCAGATAAGGTAGACCATCCATGAGCGTCAACCCCAAACAGCTTCGTGCTGCCGTGCAAGAGCTCAATTGGGAGCAGCTGTTTCGCTCGGTGCTGAAGTGGACGAAGCCGACTGATAAGGTGCGGAGTGAGACGATCGATGGTGAACGCTTTACCCTCACCCCTATCGCCGATACCGGCGGCATGCAGGTCTATGTGGTCCACGCGGCGAGTGGGCTGCTGCCCGGACGCCCGACCCGTAATAAGCTGGAGATCCGGCTGCGGCGTACGCAGGTGGAGCATATCCTGATCTTTGAGGATGGCGCCAAGGAGCGCGCCCTGCTCCAGTGGGTGAAGCGCGGCCAGCAGGGGCGCCGCTCGCGAGAGTTTGCCTATCAGCGCGGGGAGAGCGGTGAGGCGCTTATCCAGAAGCTGCAGGGTATCGCTTTCCAGATCGATGACTTTGATGCGCGCGGTCAGATCGAGATTACGAAGGTGACCGCCCGCGTCGAGAAGAATCTCGATGTAGAACAGGTGACGAAGAAGTTCTACAGTGAGTTCGAGCGCCAACGGAGCGCCTTTCAGCAGTTTCTGCGCGGTATTCCGATTGAGAGCGAGCAGCGCTGGTATGTCTCGGTGATGCTCAATCGCCTCATGTTTATCTACTTCATCCAGGCGAAGGGCTTCCTGAATAAGAACCCTGACTACCTGCGCGAGCGCCTCGCCTGGAGCCAGGCCCAACTTGGGGCCGACCGCTACTATGCGGAGTTCCTGCGCGTGCTCTTCTTCCAGGGCTTTGCCCTCGAACCGGGGCAGCGTAGTGCTGAGGTGCACCAGAAACTCGGGACGATCCCCTATCTCAATGGCGGCCTCTTCCTGCCCCATCCGATCGAGGAGCGCTACGGTGAGGCGATTACGATCCCCGATAGTGCCTTCGAGCAGCTCTTCGCCTTCTTTGGCGGCTGGCGCTGGCACCTGAGCGAGCGCCCCGGTAGCAGCGACCGTGAGATCGATCCCGATGTGCTGGGCTATATCTTCGAGAAGTATATCAACCAGAAGCAGATGGGTGCCTACTATACCCGTGACGATATCACGGGCTATATCTGCCGCAATACGATCATTCCGGCCCTCTTCGATAAGGCCGGGCTGTCGCTCGCGCCGCTCAACCTGGCGCAACGGATCAGTGACTATATCTACCCGGCGCTCAAGCAGGAGCAGCCCCTCCCTACGGAGAGCGAGCGGGAGCTTGCGGCGCGGCGGGCCCGTGTCGCGAGCCTCGTTGCTGATGGGGCGGCGGGGCGGATCGCGACGATCAACGATGCGGTGACGGCCAACCTCGACCTCGAAGGCATGATCGAGGATCTCATTCCTAAGCTTGATGCGCCGAAGGTCTATAGCCTCTACACGGCCCTCGCCGGTGACCCCCACGCGGGCAAGCTGCCCCTGAGCGTCCTTGATCCAACTGTCGGTTCAGGGGCCTTCCTCTTTGCCACGCTGCGCATCCTTAAGCCGATCTACGCCACGCTCCTCGATCGCATGGAGGAGCTGCTTGAGGCGAAGCAGGCCGCCGCGCTGCCGCTGCGTACGCTGCTCGATGCGGCTGAAGAGCACGCGAACCGCGACTACTTTATCACCAAGAGTATCGTCGTGCGCAACCTCTACGGGGTCGACCTGATGGCCGAGGCGACCGAGATCTGTAAGCTGCGCCTCTTCCTGCGCATGGTTGCCGACCTAGACGAGGCACGGCAGATCGAGCCGCTGCCCGATATCGACTTCAATATTCGCGCCGGGAACGCCCTGGTTGGCTACGCCCGCCCCGATGAGATTGGGCTGATCTACCGCGATAGTGTTGTCAGCCTGAGCCCCCGCCAGCAGAAGCTGCTCGACGATATTCGCAGCGTCCAGCGCGAACTGAGCGTCTATCGCAACGCTCAGCTCCAGTTCAGCCCTTCGGCAGCCGAGGGCCGCAACGTCCGCCAGGCGATCCGCGCCCGCCTCGATACGATCAACGCCGGCCTCGATACCAACCTGCTCAAAATTGGCCAGATCCAGCAAGAGCCCGATGGGAGCTTCAATACCCAGCCCTTCCACTGGTTCACCGCCTTCTACGAAATCCTCGATGGCGGAGGCTTTGATGTGATTGTGGGTAATCCGCCCTATGTGGAGTATAGCAAGGTGCGGGGCCAGCGGAAGCAGGATGGCGAGGATCGCTATACGATCTATGGGTATAAGACGGAGAGTTGTGGGAATTTGTATGCGTTTGTGATGGAACGGTGTTTAAATCTTACTCACGATCAGAGTTATATAGGACTAATAGTACCAATTTCTGTCATCTGTACTGATAGAACATCTACTTTACAGAGTTTGATTAAAAAAACAGGTACCACTTGGTATGCTTCTTTTGATACAATTCCCGGAAGGTTGTTTGGAAAGGAAGTTGAACAAAGACTTAGTACGGTAATACACGTAAAAGATCAAATTAAAAATACTTACACAACATCTTTCAGACGTTTTCTTCCTGATCAGAGAAATTACTTATTTCAGACGGTGTTTTACGGAAATG
>CAIWUD010000096.1 GCA_903915775.1 uncultured Chloroflexota bacterium
AGGCATACCCATGGCTGGACGACGCCCTGACCCTGACCTTGCACAAACCGAGGACAACCTGGCGAGCCTCTCCGATATTGAGCAGGCTGCTCAGGTACTCCTCGCCCGGCTACGAACGCCCACTGACCGTGAGGAGGTCCATCGCATTCTCAGTGCGGTAGGTCGCATCCGTACCCGCGAACAAGCCCGTCGCACCCACTTTCGCCGCGAGTGGAAGTAGGAGCGACCTTGCCCGTTACCTGAAAGGTTCCGATCTATGGAGCAGCAACTCACTTTTGACATGCTCACAGCCGCACGTGGCTACGTCGCCAACGGTCTGAGTGTCATCCCCATCATCCGCGGCACCAAAGAGCCAGCGAGCAACCTGCTGCCGCGAGTCTACGACGAAGCGACAGACAGTAGCCGCTCAACGTGGCGGCCTTTCCAAGATCGTCTGCCAAAAGATGCGGAGTTGCGACACTGGTTTGCCCAGAATGAGGTCAACATTGGCATCGTCTGCGGTACGGTGAGCGGCGGTCTGGTGGTACTGGATATCGAGTCGCCTGAGTGGTACGAACGCTGGTACGAACTCGCGACCCAGATGGTTGCCCCCACCCTGCTCGCCACACTTCCGGTTGTTGCCAGTGGCAAAGGACGCCACGTCTACTTCCGTATGGAGACACCCCCAGGCAACCGCAAACTTGCCATGCACCAGCGCGAAATCCTCGCTGAGACACGCGGTCAGGGTGGGTACATCATCGCTCCACCAAGTCTCCATGCGAACGGCAATATCTACACCCTGCTGACTGGCGATTTCGGGGCTATCCCAACCCTCGATGCAGAAACGGGAGGGGTGTTGCTGGACGCCGCTCGCGCCCTAGCTCCGGCAGAACCTCATCCGATGCACGCGCCATCTGAAGATGGAGGCGAGTCAGTTATTGATACCTATAACCGCCGATACCGAATCGAGACCATCCTGGAAGCCCACGGCTACACGTCCAGACGACCAGGGAACTATGTCCGCCCAGGGGGCGAGCACAGCAGTGTGATCATCGTGAATGGTCGATCGATTCACTATAACCCCGCCGATCGGCTCTACAGTGAGGCACCTGGGGGTGGCAACCATGCCCACGCTCCCTTCAGTGCCTTCTGCATCCTAGAGCATGGCGGCGATGTACGGGCAGCGGTGCGAGCAGCTGCCCGTGAACTCGGGATGGAGCACGCTCCTGGGAGCGGTCATCGCCCCACGCCTGAACTCCTGGCCCAGGTTGGGCGGGGGCTCGGCATGGGTGAGGAGCGGAGCGACACCTGGCCCTACTTCATTCACGAGGGTGGGCTATGGATGTACCAGCAACATAGCGACGGTTCGCCAAAAGCACCGCTCCTGCTGAGTAATTTTGTCGCCCAGATCACGACCGAGACCATGCTAGACGATGGGGAGCACCACGAGGAGCTCTACACCCTGACCGCAACCTGTCTGGGTCGGACACGGGTGATCGAACTGAAGCGCACGGACTTCGAGAGCGATACGGCGATTGATCGGATTGTCGCCGCCCTCGGAGCACGAGCCCGGGTCAATCCCCGGGCGCAACCCCGCTTCATCATCGATGCCATCAAAGCCCTCTCGACCAATGTTCACGAGGAGGTCATCCATACCCACACGGGCTGGATTGAACGACGCTTCCTCTTCGCCAATGGCTATGTCGATGCTGAGGGCTGGCATGAGGCATCAGGCTGCCACCTTCCTCGACGACTTCAGCACTACCGGCTCACCCCCCCGGACATCCCCATCCACGACTGCCTAGCAGTCTTCGACAGCCTCCTGGGTATTGCACCGACGAGCGTGATGGTGCCGCTCATCGGTGGAGTCGTACTCGGGCCGGTTCTCGACAGCATCGACGCACCAGCACCAATGGTACACCTCTACGGGCCGACCGGCTCGCACAAGACCAGCGTGACCTGTGCTGCGCTCGCCCTCTACGGTGATTTCACGCCGAGCCAACCTACCGATACCTGGACGAGTACCGCGAACAGCATCCAGCGCCTGGGTTGGCACCTGAAAGATATGCCCATGCTGCTGGATGACTACAAGGCGGCGAATGTGAAGCCACAGCAGGTGACCTTTCTCCTCCAGAACTATGGCGACAATATGGCCCGTGGC
>CAIWUD010000097.1 GCA_903915775.1 uncultured Chloroflexota bacterium
CACATCTTGTGTCCACTGAAGGCCAAGAAATCACAACCGAGGCTCTTCACGTCAACCGGCATGTGGGGCACGCTCTGGGCGGCATCCAGCAGCAGCAGCGCCCCTACCGCGTGGGCGCGGTCAGCAATCATGCGTACTGGATTGATGGTGCCGAGTACATTCGACTGGTGGGTGAGCGCAACGATACGCGTGCGCTCATCGAGCTTTGTATCGAGCTCCTCCAGTACTAGGCGTCCCTCACCATCCAGGTTCAGGTAGTCGAGTGTAGCACCGGTGCGCTGGGCCAGCATCTGCCAAGGAACAATGTTGGAGTGGTGCTCCATCATCGTCAACAGGATGCGATCACCGGGGCGCAGGTTGGATCCACCCCAACTCTGAGCCACCAGGTTGATCGCCTCGGTCGTATTACGGGTGAAGATGACCTCACGCTGGCTAGCCGCGCCAATGAAGCGCGCCACCTTGCCACGCGCGCGCTCGAACGCGAACGTTGCCTCCTCACTCAGTTTGTAGACCCCGCGATGAACGTTGGCGTTATAGCGCCGGTAGAACTCTTCCAGGCACTCGATCACCTGACGCGGCTTCTGTGAAGAGGCTGCGCTATCGAGAAATGCCAGGCGATGGCCATTGACCTCCTGCTGGAGGATGGGGAACTCACGGCGCAGGGCCAAAACATCAAACTGTGTAAGGGTGCTCATAGAACAGTCCTGTGGGACGTCCGGTGGTGAGTGGGGCTTGCGGCACGCAAGCCCCACGCTACCAACTCAGATCTTCGCCTCGATGATCGTCTCGAGCTCGTGGCGTAGTGCTTCAACCGGGATCGCGTCGAGAGCCGGGCTGAAGAAGCCCATGACGATCATGCGCTTGGCATCGGCCTTGCTAATACCACGCGCCTGCATGTAGAAGAGTTGCTCCTCATCAATGTCGCCACTCGTCGAGGCATGGCCACCCTTGAGCACGCTGTTCGTGTCGATCTTCAGCCCAGGGATCGAGTCGTTACGCGACTGCGGGCTGAGGTGCAGGGCATGCTCCTCGAGGCGCGTACTGGTGGCTGTCGACTGCGGCTCGATCTTGATCATACCATCGAAGACGCTGTAGCCGTGATCATTGACGACCGTCTTGAACTCCATGAAGCTCTCGGCACGGTGGCCAACGTGACGCAGCCACGGCGCCGAGAGGAGCAACTGGCGACCGTTCGCGAAGGTCGCACCGTGCCAGGTGACGCGTGAGCCATCACCCTTCAGGGTTGTCTCCGCTTCAATATGCTGCACTCTCCCACCAAGGGCAATACTACTCCACTCCAGATCGGCATCCCGATCGAGCAGCGCCTTCTGCCCACCGATGTGGTAGACCCCGCTACCCCAGCGCTGCACGCTGATGAAGCGCACACTACTGCCGGGGCCAACGAAAATCTCACTGATCGGTGCGGCGAGGGCAGGCTCATCCTGATCGGCACAGGCGAACTCCTCGATCAGCGTGAGGCTACTCTGGGCCTCGCTAATAACTAGGGTACGCGGGAAGGTAGCACAGCCACTCGCGGGTAGTCCGTAGCGCACCCGAATGGGTGTCTCGACCGCCACCCCCTTCGGCACGTGAATGAATATCCCATCCTGCCAGAGGGCTGCACGTAGCGCGCTGAACTTATGCTCCAGCGGTGCGACGGCCGCGTCGAGGTAGCGCTTGATCAGCGCTTCGTGGCTGGTGAGGGCTTGGCGTAGTGGGCGCAGCACAACACCCTGCACCGCAAGCTGCTCATCCCACTCAACCTGAACAACCATCTCGTCAGTTGGGTTCAGCCCTGCAGCGTCGAGACCACTCAGATCGGTACGTCGCCACTCCGGTGGGCCCGCCTGGGCAAAGAACTCCCAGGCCTGTACACGGCGCTCAGCCAACCAGGTCGGCTCGCCGAGCGACTCGGCCCGCACCCGGATCTGCTCAGCACTCAGATCTTGCAACGTCACTACTGTTGTCATCTTACGCAGCCCCCGCCAACTCCTCGCGGAGCCAGTCGTAGCCCTTCTCCTCAAGCTCAAGGGCGAGTTCGGGTCCGGCATCGCGTACGATCCGCCCCTCCATCATCACCGAGACAAAGTGGGGCTTGATGTAGTTGAGCAGGCGCTGGTAGTGAGTGATAACGAGTGCACCCATCTCGGGGCCGGCCAGGCGATTGACGCCCTCAGCCACGATGCGTAGTGCGTCGATATCCAGACCCGAGTCGGTCTCGTCCATCACCGCCATGGTGGGGCGAAGCATCGTCATCTGCAGGATCTCCAGGCGCTTCTTCTCACCGCCCGAGAAGCCCTCATTGAGGTAGCGGCGGGTGAAGCTCTCATCCATCTC
>CAIWUD010000098.1 GCA_903915775.1 uncultured Chloroflexota bacterium
GCGCTACCAGGGCTGGATTGAGCTTTGTTGGGGAGGGCTACGCCCTCCACGCCTCCCGTCGATCGGCTGCGCCAGCGTGCCCGTCGGGCGCTACCAGGGCTGGATTGAGCTTTGTTGGGGAGGGCTAGCTGTTCACCGTTGGGGTAAGCCAACGGCAGGGCAACCACAGGGGGTTGCCCGTACGGAGGAGTAGCACGAGGGCGAGACGCCCTCGCTCCAGGAGAGATAGCACGAGGGCGAGACGCCCTCGCTCCAGGAGAGGTGCGAACAGGTACGTGGAGGGCTGCACCTCCCACCATGCGAGGCCCCTCCCCCCAGCGGGGGGAGGTTGGGAGGGGGGAAGGCAGTTGCCCACCATGCTAGCGGAGCGCCACTGCCCGTCCCGTTCGCGACGACTCGAGGAGCGCAAGGGCAACCGCTACCCCAACACGCCCATCTTCGCCAGTGACGGGTGGCGGTGTACCGGCCAGAACTGCATCAGTATAAACCTGAAGTTGCTCGACATAGGCGTGCATTCGCGGAAAACCGAACGCTGTCGCCGCCTGCTCCGTATTAACCGGGGGCTGTGCAGCAGCCACTTTCCAACTTCCATCGTTGGCGATCTGCAGCGTATCGTACGCGTCCATGTCGATCATGCCCTGCTCGCCCATCATCAGAGCGCGGAAGGTCTGTTTGGGAAAGCCGGGAGGTGGACACGCGCTGCTGGCCCAGAGCGACATGACGGTTCCGTTGTCAAAGGTGAGCAGGCCCATGGTCGTATTCTCGGGCTCATTCTTGTCGCGGAAGGTACGCGAGTGGCCAAAGACCGAAACGACTTCAGCACCCAGGATCCAGCGGCAGAGGTCAATCGCATGGACTCCGCCTGCCAGAATGTGGCCAATGCTCTCTGGGTTCGCCCACCAGGACCAGTCACCGCCAAAGGCTGGGTCAACGAACATCTGGAAGACCTGGTTGAACTGGATAGTATAAACCTGGCCAATCGCCCCAGCCCTGACCAGATCGTGGGCGGCACGGGGCACCGCACGGTAGCGCTGCTGGTAGCCAACCGAGAGGGCCAGACCACGCTGCGCACAGGCAGCAATGATCGCCTCAGAGTCGGCTACCGTGGTGGTCATGGGCTTCTCGATGAAGAGGTGCTTGCCAGCTGCGACCGCAGCGAGTGCGTCACCCACGTGGGCATACTGCGGCGTCGTGATGATGATGGCATCAATATCGGGATGCGCAATCAGCTCTTCCGAGGTGGAGCAGAGCTGTACACCATAGTCGTGTGCCAATTTGGGTGCACGTGAGCCAAGGGCTACGGCGATCAGTTCAGCATTATCGATGTGGCGAATGGCTTCGGCGTGGGTGCGACCCATAAAGCCGGAACCGATGATACCGTAGCGAAGTTTACCCATGAGATCTCTCCTTATGAAGGGTTGCACCCTCCACCCTTTTCATGAATATTATGCCTTCCGCAGGGCTTCCAGATCGAAGTTGTCAGAAGAGCCCGTTGGCCGCCAGCCGATAACCTCTTTGGCGTGGCTCGTATCACGCCAGCGGCGCGAGTTCTCCGAAATTGCGTCGAAGATATCATACTTGAGGGTAGCAGGGGCCCCCAGACAGCGGTCGATCATCTGTACCGCATCGGCCTGGGAGAGGTAGCCCGGGAAGTGGCGCACCAGTTCTGGCTGGTCACTCGGCAGGACCGCCCCAAGACGAATACAGATCACCGACATGCCGTAGCGGTCAGAAAACCAGCGTCCGGCCTGCTCGCCAAAGAGCTTACCGACAGCGTAGGGTCCATCGGGCCGTGGTGGATCGAGGTAGTCGAGCATGGGCCAACCGGGCGCAACCTGTTCACCACGGGCCAGGGCACCGTAGGGTGACCCCTCAAACCACTCGTAGCCACACATGGTGCTGCCCGTGCTCATGAAGACGACACGCCAGGCGCCAGCCTCCTGGGCCGCCTGGTAGACGTTGACGGTCCCGCGCATAGTCGACTCGAAGACGCGGTCCCAGTTGTTGTAGTCCTGAGTCTCAGCTGCGAGGTGGAGCACCATATCAACGCCCTGAGCGGCCCGACGCAGGGCTTCCAGATTACTAATGTCGGCCTCGATGTGCGGAATGCCGGCCACGGGACGGCGACTGAGACCGCTAAACTGGTACTTCTGGCCCAGATCGCGGATCGTCAAGCCACCGATCAGTCCACTGGCACCGGTAACGAGTACCTTTGGTCGGTTCTGCTGCTGATCTGTACTCATGTCTGCTCCTGTTTCGTTAGAGGGCTGCAAACTCCGCCTGGAGCTCTGCAGCGTTGGCGAGTTCATCAGCTTCAAAAGCTTGATCTACCTGCTCGATGTTCCGCGCACCTACAAGAACCGTGGTGGTACCTGTGCGGCTCAAGACCCAAGCCAAACCCAACTTCGCCATCGGCATCTCCAGGCGCGCAGCGGTTGTCCGTAGGTGCTCCATCGCTACGTAGCACTGCTCGTGGAAGTAGACATCCTGGTGTCCGGGTGAGACATCGAAACGCGTTCCTTCAGGGACGGGGCCACCCCGGTAGTATTTGCCCGTCAGGAAACCAGCCCCCAGGGGACTGTAGGTGATCACCCCGATCTGTTGATCGGCACAGAGGGGCAGAAGCTCCTGCTCAATCTCACGCTTCGCCAGATTGTAGACGGGCTGTACGCTCTCGAAGCGCGCCCAACCGGCAACATCCTGGCGCCAGAGGGATTTGCAGAGCTGCCATGCGGCAAAGTTGCTGCAGCCGATGTAGCGCACTTTACCCGCTTGCACAAGCTCGTCCAGCCCCGCCAGCGTCTCCTCAAGGGGTGTCTTGCCATCCCAAGTGTGTAACTGGAACAGGTCAATCGTCTCGACCCCCAGCCGCCGTAGGCTCGCCTCGGCCGAGGTTACCACCCGCTCACGGGTGAGGGTACCACTCACCTTGGTCGCTAAAACTATTCGATCGCGCACACCCCGGTCGGCGATCCAGTGCCCAACAATCTCCTCCGAACGGCCCTGGGAGTAGGCTTCCGCGGTATCAAAGAGCGTAATACCACGCTCGAACGCCCGATCGAGAACCTGAAAACTCGTTGCCTCATCAATCTCGCGTCCAAACGTTGCGCCACCTAGCCCGATCGATGTTACTCGAAGCTCTGAGCGCCCAAGATTGCGAACCTGCATTGGAGTAGCCCTTCACACTATTGGTATCGTTCAAACGAACGTGACGCGTAACTATTCACACTTCCCCTGGCGGGATCAGGGCCACGTTGGTTTTTTGTGGAGGGCGCAGCCCTCCACACCTCCCGCACGTTCGTCAAGCTACCGAGCGCCTGCTCGGTGTTTTCGGGAAGCCACATCTCAACTATTCCGATCAACAAACCAGCGTATGGCATAGTGCCCAACCCGATCCTGGAAGGCGAGCGTATAGGGGTCACAGCGGCGCAGCGTGACTTGCCCATCGCTACGCGCCATGAGCCAACCGAAGTCCCAATCGCGACTGCGGTAGCGCATGGGGATCGCCGGTCGCACGCGAACCAGCGGATGGGTTCCGGTCATGAAGAGGCGCTGCTCGGTGTAGTAGTAGCAGGAGCCCGCATGGATAAAGAGCTCATGGTCGATCGCCGCGTCGGGATCCTCGGCGAGATCGGCGCAGAGGCCACGGACGCCCAGCTTCACAGCGCACCCCTCAGCGAAAGCATCGGCAAGATCGGCCACCGAGCCCGCCAATAGACTACCGTCGGCAGCATGGCTCAACACCTCCTGCCAACGATCGTTGACCAGGAAGCGGTAACCATCAAACGCGTAGACAAAATTGCTGCTTGGTGCATTCGTCCCAGCGTCCCAGCTATCTTCCTGATCGTAGCGCGGCATAGCGCGATGATCATCGAGTGGTGAGGGCCCCGGTTCGGCAGTTGGCGCACGCCCATCAAGGTAGGGGCGTGCAATGGCCTGCGTACCATCCTGGTTGTAGAGAAAGAAGGACATGGAGGAGCGGGGGCCAAAGCCGATTGGCAGTTCGACGGGCTGGCGCAGACTCATGATTCCCGCGCTCCAGTGATCGTCCAGCAGGTAGGTCACCCGAAACTCGGCCACCTCACGCACCAGTTCGCTGCTAGGCGAACTGGTATCAATATGCTCGTTGTGGCGAAACTCTGTCGCGATACGCAGGTCGGCACCGCGCCGAATGGCATCGGCCAGGGCAGTCGTGCTCCCGGCGCGAAGGCTCCGATCTGCGTTCAGGCTCAGGGGATTGTGGAGCTTAGTAGCCATCAGCGTACCTCAATCCTGGCCCAGCGCACATGGACGAGGGCCGCCTCCATGCACCACCAGGTTGCATAGACCGTTCCATCTGCCAACCGCAGGGCTGCCGGGGCACCAAAAGCGATCGTGTCGTGGCTACGCGGGTAGCTCTCAAGTGAGACTACCCCCAGCCGATCACGCCCCGTTGCGTCCCAGAGCAGTAGCTGTGCATCGAGATCCCAACTCTGCCCACCATCCTGCGACAGCGCGGCCATAATCGCCGGCTGCGCCCCTTCGCGCCGGGTGTAGATGGCAGCGAAGCGTCCCGCACCAAGATCGACCAGGGCATTGGTCTGCCCCGGGAGATTCGTGGGCAGAGGCTTACTCCAATCACGCGCATCAGCCGAGCCAAAGCTGATATGGTTGGTCAACGTAGCGCCAGTTGCCATCTCTGCAGCCCAGTAGAGCACAGCGAGACGACCATCGGCCAGGGGGATCGGTTTGCCATGCCAGAAGCCCAACCCATCGGGGGCACCATCGGCATAAGCTACCATAGC
>CAIWUD010000099.1 GCA_903915775.1 uncultured Chloroflexota bacterium
GAACTGAGTGGCTACCTCGGGCATAATGCCCTGCGTGTTCCGCCTCTGGTGATGGGTCATGAGTTTGCTGGAACGATCACAGCCCTTGGAAGTACTGCAGCCACACTCAACCCCGCACTGGCGGTGGGCCTCAAGGTGACGGTCAATCCGCTCACTGCCTGCCGTACCTGCGCCTACTGTCGCCGCGGTGATAGCCACATCTGTGCGCAACGGCGCCTGATCGGTGCCCATCGCCCCGGTGCCTATGCCGAATATGTCTGTGTTCCCCACGATCTCCTGGTTCCTTTGCCGCCCAGCCTTGGTCTTCGCGAAGGCGCTCTCACTGAGCCGGTTGGGGTAGCTGTCCGTATTGGCATCCTCGCTGGCCCCGTAGCGGGCGAGCCAGTCTTCATTGCCGGTGCCGGGCCGATAGGGCTCCTTTCACTCCAGGTGCTCAAGCGTCTTGGCGCTGGTCCCATCTTCGTCTCCGATCTCGAGCCCGCACGCCTGACGATGGTCGAGGAGTTGGGGGGGCGGCCGATCAATGTTGCCCGTGAGGATGCGGTTAAAGTGGTGCGTGAGCAGACGGGCGGTGTTGGCGCGATTGCCTCAGTCGATGCAGTGGGCGCCAGTGCTACTCGCGCTGCCTGTATCGCCGCGACGCGCCAGGCCGGCGTTCTGGTGCTCAGTGGCCTGCACGAGGAGGTTGGGCCGATGCCCGTCGCCGATATCATTCGGCGCGAGCTTGTGCTGCGTGGGAGTTTCTCCTACCGCCCCGCTGATTTCCTCGCCGCCGTCGATCTCCTGGCGGAAGGGGCAATTCGCCTCGATCCCTGGATTGTTGAAGCTGATCTCGCCGACGGTGGCTACTGGTTTGATCGCCTGGTCACCGCCCCTGGAGCCGTAGCGAAGGTCCTGCTGATCCCCTAAACGGGAAGCCCTCCGCAAAACAACCCAACCGAGCCCTGGAGCGCCAGACGGTCACGCTGGCGCAGCCAACACCGAACCGTCCCGCTGAAACGGGAGGTGTGGAGGGCGCAGCCCTCCGCAAAAACAACCCAACCTAGCCCTGGAGCGCCAGACGCTCACGCTGGCGCAGCCAACACCGAACCGTCCCGCTGAAACGGGAGGTGTGGAGGGCGCAGCCCTCCGCAAAAACAACCCAACCGAGCCCTGGGAGCGCCAGACGCTCACGCTGGCGCAGCCAACACCGAACCAGGAGTAGAAGCGCATGATTATTGATGTTCACACCCACACGCCCACTCACCGTGATGCCGTACCCGACGATGAACTGGTGATCAACCAGGTCTGGCGCCCTGATCGTGCCGTACGTGCGACCACCTCCTGGGATGACTACTTTGCGGGCCAGCGACCTGCGGATCGTTCGATCGTCTTTGGTATTGCCTGGTCACCTGGTCACTCGCGTTTCGATGGCCTTGCGGGTAAGCCGAGCAACTGGTACCAGGGCAACGTGAACGACGCCGCAGCCACCTTTGTGCGCGCCCACCCCGATCGCCTCATTGGCTTTATGTCGTTGCACCCCCACGATCGTGACTGTCTCGATGAGTTGGAGCGCTCGCGTACGGATCTCGGGCTGCGTGGGATCAAGCTGGGGGCGAACTATCAGAACTTTGATCCCCTTGAGGCGCGCGCCCTGGCCATCTACGAGCGCGCACAGCGCTACGGGTTGCCCATCCTCTTCCACCAGGGTACCTCACCAGTGCGGAATGCACCGATCAGGCTCGCCCATCCCCTAATTATGGATGAGATCGCCATCCGTTACCCCGATCTCAAGATCATCATGGCCCACGTGGGCCATCCCTGGCAGGTCGATACCTGTGTGGTGATTCGTAAACACCCCAACGTCTTCGCCGATATTTCAGCGAACTTCTACCGCCCCTTCTCCTTCTGGGAGCAGATGGTGAAGGCGATGGAGTGGAAGGTACTCGACAAGCTCCTCTTCGGTACCGACTTTCCGGTTACTACGGTCGAGGAGACGATCGCCAAGCTGCGTGGTATCAACGATATCGTTGAGGGTACACGCCTCCCGCGTATCCCCGAGGA
>CAIWUD010000100.1 GCA_903915775.1 uncultured Chloroflexota bacterium
CAACTGAGTCCAGAGGAGTTAGGTGACCTCCTGACGCACGGTGCGCGCTGGTGCTTCGGTCGGGGGCTAGCTACAGCGCACGACCTCGAGCATACGGAAGAGCAGGGCTGCATGGCTGGCGCCGATCCTAGCTACGTCAGTACGCGTGCGCTGGATCGGGCCGCTGATCAGCTGGGTACGCTCGGTGCTGGGAACCACTTCCTAGAAGTCGACCGTGTCACTCAGATCTACGATCCGGTTATTGCGTCGGCCTACGGTCTGCGTGCCGATCAGATTGTCCTCCTCATCCACTGCGGTTCACGGGGGCTTGGCCACCAGATCTGTACCGACTACGTACGCGACTTCCAGCAGGCGGTAGGACGTTACGGCATCATACTCCCTGATCGTGAGCTCGTCTGTGCGCCGCTAAGCTCACCGGAGGCACGTGCCTATGTGGCGGCGATGCACTGCGCCGCCAATTTTGCCTTTGCCAACCGACAGACCCTAGCTGCCTTGGCACGTGACTGCTTTCAACAGATCTTAGGGGGACACGGTCTCCCCACCGATCTACGCCAGGTCTACGATGTTGCCCACAACATGGGCAAATTTGAGCAGCACAGCTACAACGGTCAGCAGCTCGAACTCTGCGTCCACCGTAAAGGGGCGACGCGGGCCTTCGGTCCTGGGTCGAGTGCCATTCCCGCGGCCTACCGTCCCTATGGTCAACCAGTGCTCGTACCGGGATCGATGGGCACCGCCAGTTACGTCTTAGCCGGCACTGCCGGTGCGATGAGCCAGAGCTTTGGTTCAACCTGCCACGGTGCGGGGCGTCTGCTCAGCCGCACCGCCGCCAAGCGCCAGGTGCATGGGGAGCAGGTACGGGCCCAACTCAAACGTCAGGGCATTCACGTTCGTGCCGGTAGTATGGCTGGGTTAGCCGAGGAGGCACCATTCGCCTATAAGTCTGTTGACGCGGTTGTTGCGGTCGTCGCCCAGGCTGATCTGGCGCGGATGGTAGCCCGGCTCGAACCACTGCTCGTGATCAAAGGGTAAGCGGATCCACCTGACAGATTACTACCCGCGGTACAGGAGGGCACGAGCCCTCCTGTATCACATGCATGCCCACAGAAGGAGCTGATCGTCTCGCTCTCGATACAAGAAACCTTTTCCACATGCTATCTACGTATACGCACATGCTACCCACAGGTTGTCCACAAGAGCGGCTATTTTTACCCGCCGTTGTGCGTGGTGACGATGTGCTATAATAGTTTTGCACCGTAGATGTGGCTTGTATACGCACATAAGATCTAAAAACTGCGTCTCGAAGCTAAAAATTGACAGAAAAGCTGTGGAAAACATCTGTTTTCAGTTTCAGTAGCGTTCAATCCGCGCTACCAATGTGTAAAGAGTTTTCTACATGAAAGACTTCGTTCACCTCCACGTTCACTCCGAGTACAGCCTGCTTGACGGCTACGCTTCAACGAAGGCGATTGCCGGTCGAGCGGCTGAACTGGGCATGGAGAGCATTGCGCTTACCGACCATGGGGTGATGTACGGAGCGATGGAGTTCTACGACGCGGCGAAGAAGGCAGGCATCCGTCCCATCATTGGCATGGAGGCCTACATGGCGCCCGGGTCGCGCAGTGATGCGATGACGAAGGGGGCAAAGAACTACTACCATCTCCTCTTGCTGGCGAAGAACGAAGTTGGCTACCGCAACCTGGTACGGCTGACGACGCGTGCCCACCTGGATGGTATGGGCAAAGGCATCTTTGCCCGTCCGCGCATTGACCGCGAACTCCTTGAGCAGCATTGTGAAGGGCTCGTGGTCACCTCTTCGTGCATCGCCGGTGAGGTCATCCAGGCCGTGAGCGCACAGCAGCGTCGCCAGGCGATTGAGACGGCCGCCTACTATCGCGATCTGCTCGGTGCCGAGAACTACTTCCTCGAGCTCCAGCTTCACGATAACACCCCTGAGCTGGAAGGGATCAACGACGAGTTGGTGCGTATCGGTCGTGAACTTGGCATCCCGCTAGTGGTGACGAACGATACCCACTTTGTACGCCCCGAAGATCTCAAGACCCAGCACATGGTCATGGCGATGGGCATGAACCTCACCTACGAGGAGTTCTGTGCCAAAGATTTCGCTATGGATGCGAGCTACCACATCATGTCGGGCGAGGAGATGTGGGCCAAGTTTCAGCGCTACGGCACCAGTCCGCTGGAGAACACCCGCCGAATTGCCGACATGTGCCGCCTCAAGCTCGACTTTGGACGTGTACAGCTGCCGGAGTTCGCGCTGCCTGACGGTCATGATGCGGCCAGCTACCTACGCCTCATCTGCGAAGAGGGGTTGATGCAGCGCACCAACGGCAACCCGCCGCCACACTATGTGGCGCGTCTCGCCGATGAAC
>CAIWUD010000101.1 GCA_903915775.1 uncultured Chloroflexota bacterium
CGCTTACGGGAGGCATGGAGGGCGAAGCCGTCCAGGGCGGCACGGGCAGCCAACGGGAGGCGTGGAGGGCGAAGCCCTCCACAAAAGATCTCAACTCAGCCTTGGTAGCGCCAGAAGGTTATGCTGGCGCAGCCAACATTGAAACATCCCTAAAAGGTAAAACGTGTGGAACTACTCAAGGGCCTGAATCCCGAACAGCGCGCTGCGGTGAGTGCACCAATTGGCCCTGTACTTGTACGTGCAGGTGCAGGCAGTGGGAAGACACGCGTCCTCACCCTACGTATCGCCCATCTGATCACCACCCATGGTGCGCAGCCCAGCCAGATTCTGGCCCTCACCTTCACCAATAAGGCTGCCCGCGAGATGCGCGATCGCCTGAGCAAACTCCTTGGCAACAGCGTACGTGGATTGACCAGTGGCACCTTCCACGCCATCTGTGCACGTCTGCTGCGCCAGCAGATTGCTGGGCGCCTTGGTAACTATACGGGTGACTTTTCGATCTACGCCGCCGACGAACAGCTCCAACTCGCCACGACGGCTCTGGAGGCAGCGAATGAACGCCCACCGCTACTGATTGAGCCTGAGGAGCTTCTCCGTCGCATCTCACGGGCGAAGAGCCGCATGTTGACCCCCCGCCTGATGGCACGCTTCACCCAGGATCCCGTTGAGCGTTTTGTTGCCGGCTGCTACCGCCGCTACCAGCGCGCGCTCGAGCAGGCGAACGCCCTCGACTTCGACGACCTGATTCTCGTCACTCACCAACTCCTCAGCGAGCATCCCGACCTACTTGAGGCCTGCCGCGATCGCTGGCGCCACCTGCTCGTCGATGAGTACCAGGACACCGATCCCAGCCAGCACGCCCTTGTGGAACTGCTCAGCCGACCAGGTTCAGCCAATGGACGAACCCGCTCACTCTTTGTGGTTGGTGATGGCATGCAGAGTATCTACGGGTTTCGTAATGCTGACCATAGCATCATCTCACGCTTCACCGAGGATTTTCCTGAAGCAGCGGTGATCGAACTGCTCACCAACTACCGCTCACGTCAACCCATCCTCGATGCGGCCTATGCGGTGATTCGTCACAGTCGTGTCGTACCGCCGATGGCGCTACGGGCGGCGGGGAGTGCACTACCGGGTGAGCGTTGCGTCCTGATCAACGAAGCAAAGGATAGCCGCGAGGAGGCCGAACAGATCACGCGCACGATCGGCGATCTCCAACGTCAGGGTCGCAAACTGCGCGATATGGCTATTCTCTACCGTACTCGGCATATGAGCCGTGTCTTTGAGCAGGCGCTGCGCCACGCACGTATTCCTTACAGTGTGCGCGGCAGCGTCGGCTTCTACGATCGGGCCGTGGTCCGTGATGCCCTCGCCTTTCTGCGTGTGATCAACAACCCTGCCGATAGTCTCAGCCTCAACCGCATTGCAAACGTGCCGGCCCGCGGGCTGGGCGCACAATCCCTGGCCACTCTGAGCAGCTTCGCAGCACAACAGAACATGAATATCCTAGCTGCCCTGAGCCATCCGGAGGCGCTACGAACCCTGGTGCCAAAAGCCGTAGAGGGGGCACGTCGTCTGGCGAGCCTCTTTGCACGCTGGCGCCGCATGGCCGAGGGAACCACCCCACCCGATCATCTGCTTGCCGATGTGCTTGAACAGAGTGGGTATATGGCCGCCCTTGATCAGCGCTTCAGCCCTGAGGATCTCCCCGATGCCCGTGCCCACCTCCAGGAGTTGATGCGCGCTGCGGAGGAGCATACGAGCCTGAGCGATTTTCTCCAGGAGATTGCCCTATTGACGGCAACCGACAGTCGCGAGGATGAGCGCGATCAAGTGCAACTGCTCACCATCCACGCGGCCAAAGGGCTCGAGTGGGCCATTGTGTTTGTACCTGGCCTAGAGGAGAAGACCCTCCCGCACGAGCGCAGCCTGGCAACAGCGGAGGGGATCGAGGAGGAGCGTCGGCTCTGTTACGTCGCCTTGACCCGTGCGGGCGAGCGGCTCTTCCTCTCCTGGGCAGTGGGCCGCAACCGTGGTCAGCAACTCAAGCCTTCGCGCTTCCTCGACGAGATCCTGGCCTACGGTCGTGAGCGTGCAGCACGGGCATAACGTAGGGGGAGCCAAACCCGAATTTCCGTACCGGCACCTGGACGAGAGAGGATCGTTAGACGTCCATCAAGGGCAGTGGCCCGCTCACGTAGTTGACGTAAGCCGAGATGGCTCGTCGGGAGATCACCCTGCGTGCCGGGGTCAAATCCAACCCCGTCGTCCCTCACCAGGATCTGTAGGCCAGCATCGATCTGCCTGATCGTCACCCCAACGCGGCGGGCCTGGGCATGCTTAGCGGCATTATTCAGCGCTTCTTGAACGAAGCGGAACGCGGCAAGTTCCAGGACGTGGGGAATGTCCGTGGGAAGATCGCTCAACTCGAGCTCAAGTTCCCAAACCTGCTGTTCGGCAAACTCGCTGACATAGCGACGTAGAGCGGCCACAAAGCCGAGTTGGCTCAGCTCCATGGGGCGCAGGGCAAAGATGGCCCGGCGCAACTCTTCGATCTGCTGACGCAGGGTAGCCTTGAGGGTAACAAACTCCTGCGCGAGACGATCAGGATCCTGCTGTAGCCAATCCTCCCAGAGGTCAACACGCATGCGCAGAAAGGCAAGACTCTGGGCAACCCCATCGTGGAGGTCGCGAGCGATGCGGGTGCGCTCCTCGGTGATCGCCTGTTCAAGCTCGGCCACACTCGCAAGCTCACGGGCACGACGCCGACTACCCTGGATGCTCTCAGCCAGTTCACCAGCTACGGTGGTCAACAGCGTCCTACTCTCACTCATCAGGGCTAGATCGGCCTGTTCGTCATGGGAGAGGGCGGCAGGGCCACTCCCCATGCGACTCGAGGCGTCGAGGTAGCACTCGACCCAGCCGAGTGGGGCACTATCGCGCTCAACGAGCGGAAGGAGGATACAGGCACTCAGCCCAAGGGGGGGGCGCGTTCGTGGCAGGATAATCTGTGGTTCCTGAAGTTGCCCTTGGCCACCGGCCAGACCAAAAGCAAGCCGTGCTGTGGCGAGTTGCTCCTCGTTAAACCCAGTACAGCGTGCCGTCAGACCAGTCGTAGACTCCTCGTGCAGTACGAGGGCAGCGGCCCGGGCACTGAAGAGACGGTTTGGTAGCGTAATCGCATAATCCAAGACATCATCCAGCGTGTCGCTACTAGCAACGCGCTGGTTCAGTTCATAGAGCAACTCTAAGCGCGTATTGGTCAGTCGGAGCTCGTCAAGCAGGCTGGCTTCGGCACGACGGCGGCGCTGCTCCTGACGCGCAGCCCAACTGAGTACACTGTAGATCGCCAATGCGGACATCACTCCCCAGAAGATAGCCTCGATGGTCTCCAAGATCGGTTCGCGTAGACGAGCACCTAACAGCAACGTCTCGGCTAGGCGGATGAGGACAAAGATCAGGCCAACTACACCGGCAAGGGGCCAGCGTAGACTCTGGAGTGCGGCGATCTGATCGGCCGATTTAGACTGATTGGTTGGTGGTGACATCGTTGAGAGGGTTATAGGCCCATAGGCACGATTCGCGGGGCAACCCCAACGGCTAGTTCGCTGAAGCTCCCTACGGCAAGGTGCCTCACGCGGTTACACACCTTGCCGTAGCGCAAGTGGACGATCCTGGTGGTAAGCCTCAGGCAGACCAAGCGCCAGCGCCAACTCGGCCTTCTGCAACTCGGTACCCAGGTAGATAGCGTGGCTCACTTCACCGACGTAGAGCGCCAGGCGGGAAGCTAGCTCACGGGCACTCTGGCCGCGTAGACTCTGCAGATGCTCGCCATCGGGCGTATAGTGGCGTACCACGATCTCGGGTGGCTCAAGCAGAATCACGAATGAGCCCCGTGGATCACGTGCGCTGCGCGGGTTGAAGGGGTGGTGGTACTGTTCGACAAGATTGGTGGCGTTGGCCCAGTCATGGGCGTAGATATGGGCCGAATGGGAGAGAATGGCCAGATCGCCCGAATCTACGCCAAGTGCGCGGGCAAGTTCACCCTGGAGGGCGCGCAACCCATAGGCATTGCTAGGCCAGGCGCGGTAGATATCGTGTGAGCGGAAGTAGGCCGTCTGGTGCAACCGCCCTGCTCGTAAGCGCACCTGTACTAGGTTCAGGCATGGTGGATTGGGACTAGCCGGATCGTAGGCCGGACTCCAGAGGACTGCCACGGCCCGCCGACTATCGCTAGCACTACGCAGTTCATTGGCTAGGGCCGCAACCTGATCGATCGATCCGTCAAAGGCACGCAGACGCGAGCCGTAGGTGTAGCTCACCCCATCGGCACCCTCGGGTTGGAGCAGTTGACCCAGATAGCCACTGAAGCGTCCATCGGCCAGGCGCTCACCGAGGCTGACACGACTGAAAGGCATCCAGTCCGCATAGGAGCATTTGGCTGGATCGTCTGGCTCAGCGCTGATCACCGTGAGGAGGTCGAGAATCTCCCGCTGGTCGGCACCCTGCTGCGTCGCCGTCCGCTGCCCAAAGCGCAAGACGTGCCAGAGTAGCTGCAGGTAGCCGAGACGTATGCTCGGTGCACGGAGCAGCAACCCAACCTCAGCTGCGGGTAGAGCTTCCGCACTCGGCTCCTGGTAGGGGAAGATCTGTGGTGCATCGGCCCAGATTCGTGCTGGGCAGGCCAGTTCCGCGACGAGGGCTGCGATCTGCTCGGGGCGCGCCGAGTCGCGATGGTCGTGAAGGGTGAGTGAGCGCCGGAGCAGCGCCACGGCTTCGGGGGCAATCTCGGGGTGCAGGCGCGTCCCATCACCCACGATCCGCCCCGAGCCATCCAAGCCATCACGGAGCAGAGCCACGAGTGCCGCACCACTACCAGTGAGATCCTTACCGCAGAGGAGCAGATTGGTGATCATCGGCCGCGCCAGTAGGTTACGCACCAGAAAGCTCACCCCATCACGCGAGTAGAGGTTGCCGACCAGCGCGTAGTGCGTTGGATCGAGTGCGGGTAGCACGCGCTCCTGAGGGGTCCAGAGGAGACAGACACCGAGCCCAGAATCCTGGTTACCAAGAGCTAGGCTCGGCGCAAAGTAGAGGGGCCATTCCATAGGCTGTTTGGGATGGTTTAATGTTGGCTGCGCCGGCTGGGCTGTCCGGCGATACCAGAGCGAGGTTGGGTTTTCTGTGGAGGACGAAGCCCTCCACAAAACCCACCAGGAAGTTATACCTCCATCACCACCGGGAGTACCATCGGTCGGCGACGGGTCTCACGGTAGAGGAACTCGCTCACCACATCTTTGATTTTACGATTGATGTAGGCGCTATCGACAGCGGCTGGAGTCGCCCCATTCTGGCTGCTCAGCGCAGAGCGCACGGTATCTTTGGTAGCCTCAACCAGATCCTGGCTCTGGCGCATGTAGACAAAACCACGCGAGACCACGTCGGGACCCGAAACAAGTGCACCTGAGGATGTATCGATGCCGACCACCACGATCAGCATACCATCTTTCGCCAGCATCTGACGATCACGTACAACGACATTCCCCACATCACCCACCGTCGTCCCATCAACATAGATGTAGCCGACGGGCGCCTTGCTGACCACTTTGCCAAAGCCGCGCGCGAACTCCATAATCGCACCGGGCTCGGGGATAAGCACCTGCTCGTTGCTGTAGCCCGCACCCATCCCGGTGGCCATTTTGTGGTAAATCACCATGTGGCGGTAATCACCGTGGAACGGCACCACGAACTCGGGGTGGAGTAGGGCCAATACCAACTTCAACTCCTCCTGAGCCGCGTGACCAGAGACATGCACGTTGGCTTGGCCGCCATAGACGACATCGGCACCCAGCTTGAAGAGGTTGTTGATCACCCGATTGACACTCACCTCATTCCCAGGGATCGGTGTGGCCGAGACCACGACCGTATCACCAGGCTTGATCTTGAGGTGCGGGTAGTCCCGATTCGCCATGCGATTCAGCGCAGCCATCGGCTCGCCCTGGCTCCCCGTACAGACAACCGCAATCTGATCATCAGGGTAGGCAGAGAGCTCGTGGGGACGGATGAGCGTACCACTCTCGGCCCGTAGAAAGTTCATCTCGAAGGCGATGCGCGAGTTGTTCTCCATGCTGCGTCCAGCAAGAAGCACCTTCCGCCCATAGGCCTCAGCCGAGTCGATCACTTGCTGCACACGGCTGATGTTCGAGGCAAAGGTCGCCACCACGATACGGCCAGGGGCGGTGGCGAAGATATTATCAAAAGCCTCGCCGACCGTCGTCTCGCTCGGTGTATACCCCTTCGACTCCACACGCACACAGTCGGTAATCAGAAGCAGCGGCTTACGCTGACCAAGCTCAGAGATCTTCCGAATATTCGTCGGTCGACCATCAACCGGTGTGTGGTCGAGCTTCCAGTCGGTGAGATAGATGACCATGCCCCCGGGGGTGGTGATGGCAAAACCGACCGCGTCAGGGATGGAGTGGGCAATGTGGAAGGGCTCCACCGTGAACGATCCGACACTAAAACTATCGGTATCGTTAATCACCACCTGCGAGACCTTATCCAGTAGACGATGCTCCTTCAGCTTGTTGCTGAGCAGACCGTGGGTCAGTCGGGTGGCGAAAATGGGCGGAAAACCGAGGTCGGCAATGAGGTGCGGTACACCACCGATATGATCTTCGTGGCCGTGGGTTAGGAGTATGCCCTTAATTTTGCTCGTCTTCTCGCGTAGGTAGGTGATGTCGGGCAGCACCAGATCCACCCCGAGCATATCGGCATCGGGGAACATCACGCCACAATCGAGGATGACAATCTCATCGCCATACTCAAGTACCCACATGTTCCGCCCAACCTCACCGGCACCACCAAGGGGCAGAACGCGGACTCTGCTTTTTGCCATAGATTTCTGTTGAAGTCCCAAATGTCGGCCTACCGAGACCGCACGTGAACTTCATCTCCTTTCCGAGAGTCTGAGGGCAGCCTCGTGGCTTACCCCTGAAGCCACCGAGCCGTGGGCCGGGGCTATGCGAACGACGAATATCAGTTTCCTGGTAACCTTTTACACGTTTCCCTGGCGGGACCAGGGTTGAGTTGGATTTTTTTGTGGAGGCCTTCGCCCTCCACACCCTCCGTACGATGGCCAGGCTCGCATGACCGTCTGGCACTACCAGAGTTAGGTTGGTTTTTTTGCGGAGGGCTTTGCCCTCCATACCTCCCGTCGAGCGGCGGTGGGCAGAAGGGGCATGTGAAACAACGAAGCGTACGCTCTACGCTGCACGTGCTGTGCCATCGTGCGTGGAGGCGTGAGACTGTGTGTGGCGACGAATCTCGGTAAGCAGCTCATCGCGATCTTCCAGACCCGTAAACAGTGGGAGTCGATGCGACCCAAACGCCTGGCGATGGAGGAAGCGCAAGAGCGGGTGCGCGATCTGCGTACTCACATCACTGCTCAGGAGCAGTTCATCCAGGGGCTCATCGACATCATCGTCAGCAGGGCGGATCGCAACGATCGTCGTCCAGGGGTAGAGCAGTACGAGACCAAACAGCGACTCGAAGCGCAGACCTTCTGGGGTGGGAGTATAAACGGCAGCCCACTCTTCGAGGAGGTTCCAGATCAATAGGGGGGTAGCGACAATCAGGCCAAGCATGAGCAGGGCGGGCACTACCTGGCCCACACCAAGACCAGCGGCCAAGCTCCGTTGGAGGCTTGGCCAGAACTCCAGAGGGTGGTAGCTAATCCGGATCGTGCTGGCCAAACTCCAGATGGCAAAGGCCCAGATAAGGAGGGCCGCACTCAGGAGAACGAGCGCCAATCGCCGACCGGCGACAGAGAGGCGATAGCTTTTCATGCTCTACGAATGGTTTGAGCGACGAATCGATCGTACACAACCGCCGACTCAGAAGAGGCTCAGTTGCTGGAGCGGCGGATCATCTTCCGGCGCGGGCAGCGTCACCTGGATCGAGGTGGGAACTACTGGTTCGCTCTGGGCAAGGATCTCAGCCAACTGCCGAAAATCCGCCTCGATCAATGGGCGATTCTGCGGCTGATGTAGGGCTGCCGCCGGGTGAAGCATCGGTACAATCGTGCGTCCATCTACCCGCCGCGGCTGCCCGTGAATGCGCGAGATCCGCTCACCAGGAAAGAAGAGGCCCATTGAGAAACGCCCGAGAGTCACAATCACCCGGGGGTTGATCGCCTCAATCTGGCGAAAGAGGTAGTGTTCGGTACAGGTCTGGATCTCATCGGGCTGTGGGTCACGATTCTGTGGCGGACGACACTTGACCACATTACTGATAAAAACCTGGGCGCGGCTAAGGCCAGCCAGGCTGAGCAGCTGCTCAAGGAACTGCCCCGACGGTCCGACAAATGGCCGCCCCTGGCGATCTTCATGGTAGCCTGGTCCCTCTCCAATGAGCATCACACGGGCATCCGCCGGTCCTTCACCAGGGACGGTTCGCGTACGCCCACCATGGAGCCCGCAGAGGGTGCAGGAGTGGGTCGCCTGGGCAATAAACTGAAGCGTATCGGCAGGGGTCAAGCAATAACTCGCTGAATCTGGTGA
>CAIWUD010000102.1 GCA_903915775.1 uncultured Chloroflexota bacterium
AGGCATGTTTCAAACCAGCTTGACACTCTTCCGGGAGGCGTGGAGGGCGAAGCCCTCCACAAAAAAACTAACCCAGCCCTGGTGTCGCCAGCGTGTCAAGTCGGCGCAGCCGAAACTGAAACTTCCCCCAGAGCCAACGCTGAAGCATCCCCTGAGAGGAGATACCATGGCTCTCGCGAATGCGCTCACCGTCCTACGAGACGATCTGCGGGCAATTTTTCGTAATGATCCTGCCGCACGTAATCTGGCTGAGGTACTGCTCTACCCCGGTCTCCACGCGATCATCCTCCACCGCCTGGCCCACACCCTCTGGCGTCAGCGCTGGCCCTTTATGCCTCGTCTGCTTTCGCAACTCTCACGTTTTCTGACCGGGATCGAGATTCATCCTGGGGCACGCATCGGCCGTGGCTTCTTTATCGACCACGGGATGGGTGTCGTCATTGGGGAGACGACGGAGATTGGGAACTGGGTCATGCTCTACCAGGGTGTAACCCTCGGTGGTACCGGTAAGCAGCAGGGTAAGCGCCACCCTACCCTTGAGGATGGGGTAGTCGTCGGTGTGGGGGCGAGTGTGCTTGGTGCCATCACTATCGGCCGTGCTGCCCGCATCGGCGGTGGTGCCGTGGTGGTGAAGGATGTACCGCCCCACGCAACAGCCGTCGGTGTACCTGCACGCATTGTTGCTACCCGCGACCCCTTCACCGGTGAGACACGCCGTGTCGAGAGTCTTCCCGATCCTGAGGGTGAAATGCTGCGCGGTCTGCACGCGAAGATCCTCGAACTGGAGATGCGCGTTGCCGATCTTGAGGATACTACCCAAACACACCGTGCTGAGCACCACCTGACCTACGACGCTCTCCCACCGACTCTCTGGCAGGCACTCGAGGATGGAGAGTATCGCAACGGTCAGCGGAATGATGAGTATAATCTGGGCTCGGGCATCTGAAAGAAGCGTATCACAAGACCATGACACTCCAGATCTTTAGCTCGCTCAGCCGCAAACTTGAGCCATTTACCACGATTGAGCCCGGTGTGGTGCGTATGTACGTGTGTGGCGTGACGCCTTATGATGAGGCTCACATCGGTCATGCGATGTCGGCGATCGTCTTTGACGTGATCCGGCGCTACCTTGAATATCGCGACTACCAGGTGATCCATGTCGTCAACTTCACCGATGTTGATGACAAGGTGATCGCACGCGCCGCGACGATCGGTAGCGATCCCCTGGCCCTCTCTTCACGCCTCGCTGATGAGTTCCTGGACCAACTCCAGGCGCTGAATGTACAGCCCGCGACAGTCTACCCACGGGTGACCCAGACGATTCCCGAGATCTGTGCCTTCATTGAGGGTCTGATCGCGCAGGGCTACGCCTATGCCGCCGAAGGAGATGTCTACTTTCGTGTGCGTGCCGACGCAGACTATGGCCGGCTTTCGGGGCGCTCTCTGGACGAAATGCTCGCCGGTACCCGCTTTGAGGTTGACCCACGCAAGGAGTCACCCGCAGATTTTGCCCTCTGGAAGGCGGCCCGTCCCGGTGAACCGGCCTGGCCAAGCCCTTGGGGCGAAGGTCGCCCCGGGTGGCACATTGAGTGCTCGGCCATGAGCATGAAGCATCTCGGTGCGCAGATTGATATCCACGGCGGCGGGAACGATCTGCTCTTCCCTCACCATGAGAACGAGATCGCCCAGAGTGAGAGCCTCTCCGGTCAACTCTTTGCACGCTTCTGGGTACATAATGGGATGCTCCAACTGGTCAATCCGGAGACCCACCAGGTCGAGAAGATGTCTAAATCGCTCGGTAATGTGGTGACTATCGCCAGCTTTCTCGAGCAGTATGATGCTGATGTCTTCCGCCTGATTGTGCTGAGTAGTTCATACCGGAGCCCGCTTACCTACAATCGTGATGTTGCCGCCGATAATGCGCGCAAGCTCGAGCGGTTACTCACGGCTCTCGAACCTGCTACGGGCGTGCTCACCACCGGTGACTCAGTCGATGCACTCGTCCGTGCCACTACAGAGGCCCACGCCAACTTCATCCAGGCCATGGATAGTGACTTCAATACGGCTGGTGCCCTTGCAACACTCTTTGAGTTGGTCCGCGCTATCAATAGTGCCCGCAACGCCACTGTTGGTGGTGAGCCCTTCAGGTCGGCCCAGGCAACGCTGCGCGAACTGGCTGGTGTGCTTGGGCTACGCCTCCAGCCGAGCCAACGCGCCGCACAGGATAGTGCGCCCTTCATCGATCTCCTGGTTGAGATGCGCACTGAACTGCGTAAGCTCAAGCAGTTTGCCCTGGCCGATCGGCTGCGCCAGCGCCTGAGTGAACTGGGCGTCACCCTTGAGGATGGTCCACAAGGTACGCGCTGGAAGCAGCAGTAGGGGAACAGCCCATGACATGGATCGAACTTAGCGTTACGGTTGATCAGGAAGCGATCGAGCCAGTTGCCGAACTTCTGGCTCGCTTTGGCTATAACGGTGGTGTCGTCGTAGAACCAGCCTGGATTCCTGGAGATGAGGGGCCCGAGTTTAGCTACGACCAGACACGACCAGCAACGTTACGCACCTACCTACCCCTCGATGCCCAGACCGAAGAAACGCGGCAGCGGATTGAACAAGCCCTCTGGCACCTCGGCCAGATGCGTCCGATCGGCCCGCTTGCGCTTCGTTCGCTCGAGGAGGAGGATTGGGCCAATGCCTGGAAACAGCACTACAGCGTGATGCGCGTTGGGCCACGTACGGTGATCGTACCTTCCTGGTTGGAGTACCAGCCCCAGCCTGATGATCTGGTGCTAAACCTTGATCCCGGGATGGCCTTCGGTACTGGCCTCCACCCGACGACGCAACTCTGTTTGCGCCTGCTCGAGGAGCATACCCGACCAGGGCTGTACGCCCTCGATCTCGGTACTGGCTCGGGTATCCTGGCCATCGCCCTGGCGAAACTTGGCGCACAGCCGGTGATCGCCCTCGACAACGACCCGATTGCAGTTGCTGTCGCTGCGGAGAATGTCGCCCGTAATGGTGTGGCAACGGCCATCCATGTGGCGGAAGGGAGCCTGGGGGCCGGTGCTCAGATGGGTCACTGGCTCAGTGGCGACTTTGGTCAGGCTGGTGCACGGCAGGTGGATGATCTCTCGGCGTCACCCACGCGCTTCGATCTGATTGTGGCCAACCTGATCGCACGCGTACTGGTCATTCTTGCCCACGATCTGGCCAGGGCGCTC
>CAIWUD010000103.1 GCA_903915775.1 uncultured Chloroflexota bacterium
ACTGATCGGCCCATAGATCTGCTCCTCCATAGCTTCGCTGAAACCAAGAATAATGTGCAATGGTGTGCGTAGCTCGTGGCTCATCATCGCAAGGAAGGCATCCTTGAGCTGCAGTGCGCGGGTCAGTTCGGCATTATTTCTGCTCAACGCCTCGGTGTGCGCCTGGAGAATCAGGGCATCCTGCTTACGCGAGGTAATATCCTGTACCGTAACCACCGCCAGGCTAATCGTCCCGTCAGGCCCATAGACGGGCGTACCACTATAGCTCAACCAGCGTAACTCCGCACCGCCAATCGACTGGATGCAGAGCTCGAGTTCTCGGAGCCGCTCACCGTGCAGCACCCGTGCGATCGGCCGTACATCCTGGGCGATGATCTGCCCATCAGAACCGATCGGAACCGTCCCAGCTCGCTGCTCCAGATCGTGGTAGGTCTTAATAGCGACGCTCGCATCAACCCCTAGCAGTTGTCGCGCCATCGCATTGATCACGGCGATCACCCCATCGGCCCGTACCGCAAAGACTCCCTCGTCCATTGTTTCGAGGATCGCCTCCAGCTGCTGACGCTCAGCTTGGCGCGCCTGTTCGAGTTGACGCTGTGCAGTGATATCATCAAAAATGGTGTAGAACTCAAAGGGGGAGGACTCACCCGGACGAAACTGCGGTACGACATCGGCCCGTAGCCAACGCACTTCAGCTGATTCCGACCTGATCAAGCCAAGTACCACATCACGTACATCCTGCCTGGAGTGCAGTGCACGCCTCACTGGATACGCTTCAGGTGGAAGATCACTCCCATCCTCACGGATGAAACGCCACTCCGGCTCACCCACGAACCGGTCGAGCAGATCCTGCGCTTGAAAGCCCAGGATCTGCTCGGCTGCAGGGTTCACCCGCACGATCCGCAGATCCGTATCGTAGTAGATGACACCCTGACTCATGGTCTCAAAGAGCGTACGGTAGCGTATCTCGCTCTCACGCTGCAGCTGATAGGCGAGTTTTCGTGGCGTTATGTCGCGCACAATAATCATACCAGGTGTCTCGACACTACCAGGCTGCTGGAGCAGAGCGCCGATAAAGCTTAGCCAGCGTGCCTCCTGCTGCTCGGTTGCAGGGAGGTAGAGCTCAATATCACCAAATGGCGTGCCACGCAACAACTGCGCGCAGGGCTGCTCCAGTAACGGGGCGATCTCCGGCCAGAGGGAGAGCCACTGTTGCCCGCGCAGGGTGTGCATAGGACGATCGAGCAGGTGTGCCAGCGCCGCGTTCAGTTCGACGATTCGCTGATCTGCATCGAGTATCACCACACCAGCGGTGAGCGTGTCGAGCATGGCTCTGAGGAGCGCTACACGCTGGGTATACTCGCGGGTCTGCTGGTGCGCAGCAACAGCCCGCCCAATCGCCCAATCCAGACGCGTTGCACTGAGTTCGCTTCTGATCAGGTAGTCATGAGTCGTATTGCGGATAGCAGCAGCCACGGTAGCCTCGTGCTCACGGTCGGTGATGAGCATGACGGGAAGATCGCTGGAGGTGCCGAGCGCCTCGAGCAGGGTCAGAGCATCCAGTTCGGGTGGATGGTGCCCCAAGAGGAGACAGTCGGGAGGGTCAAGTTGGAGCGCAGCAAGGAGACGATCGGGCTGATCAAGCAGTTCAGCTACCTGGTAGGAGTCATAACCGGTAAGAAGTTGACGCAGCAGAGTGCGGTTGCCCACTGATGGATCAATGATCAGTACACGGGTCATACTCAATCCCTCCTTACGGAGCCAGGCTCGCATACGCCCTCCATCATTCTTACACATGCGACCACTCCACGGCATGGTTTTGTGCAATCCAGCCACAACTGCCATGGGGCATGCCCGCAACGATGCTATAATTGGGCCGTAGCTATAATGGAAAGACGGTACCGTCAACATAGCCGAAGTCGTGCTATGCGCCTGATGAAAGGCTCTATTCTGCTATGTCCCATCCCACTTTTGAGGAAGATGATTCCGTAGCCATCCCGGGTCGCGGTAAACTCGAAGGCCTCACCTTTAGCAGCAATCCTGCGATGGAGCAGGCAGTCGTGACGATCCTACAGGAGATCGGCGAGCGTCCTGAACGCGAGGGACTCCTCAAAACGCCCTCACGTGTGGCGAAGATGTATGCTGAGCTCACAGCTGGCTACCAGATCGATCCCGAAGCGCTGATCAACGATGCCATCTTCACCGTCAACTACGATGAGATGGTGGTGGTGAAGCATATCGACTTCTACAGCCTCTGTGAACACCACCTGCTACCCTTTATGGGTCAGGTGCATGTTGCCTATATTCCCCAAGGCAAGGTCGTAGGGCTCAGCAAGATTCCACGGATTGTCGAGACCTTCGCCCGCCGCCTCCAGGTTCAGGAGCGCCTGACCGTGCAGATTGCCGATTTCATCGAGCAACAACTCCAGCCAAGCGGGGTCGCGGTAGTGGCGGAGGGGGTACACCTCTGTGCGGTGATGCGCGGGGTGAAGAAGGCCAACGCGAGCATGACGACGTCGGCAATGCGTGGTATCTTTCGCGAAGACCACAAGACCCGTGCCGAATTCATGGCGCACGTCAACCGCACACCGTCGAGTAGTGGCTAGGGCGTGGTTCAATGTTGGCTGCGCCAGCGTGACTATCTGGCACCACCACAATTTTTTGCGGAGGGCTACGCCCTCTACGCCTCCCACAAGATGGTCGCGCTCATCATTTAGCCTACCTAGGGCGGGCTACTCCTATGCACTACATCCTCGGTCTCGGTAGTAACCTTGATCCTACCAAGCATGTTCCACTCATGCTGCACGCACTGTTCGAGCTTGCCCCGACGCTCCGGGTTGGGCGGATCATCGAGACTGCCCCCCTTGCCGTCGCTGGTCCTCCTTTTCTCAACGGGGTGGTCAGCCTGATCAGCGATCGCTCACCGCAAGAGCTCAAGGCCTACTGCAACCAGATTGAGCACGAGCTTGGCCGTGATCGGAGCGATCCAGCCAGCAAGGTGAAGAGCCGCACCGCTGATCTCGATATCCTGCTTGTGCTTTCCGACCCGACCTCGCTGCTCTCCATTGAACAACTGCCCAGCGAGCCCTACGTACGTCCTATTCTCCTGGAACTTCTCACCTACCTGGGGATTGCCATCGATGGCGCCCACGTAGGGCCAGAGCTTCCTCCAGGCGTAGAGCTCTGGCTCGGTGGTATGGCGATTGGTCGGCTACCTTGCACCATCAGCAAAACGGAGTGCGCATGACCTTCTCCCATTTGGATCACCCGACCCGTCCGGCGGCCCTGGTCACCGGTGGTGCCGTTAGACTCGGGCGTGCTATCGCCCTTGACCTAGCGGCAGCTGGCTACGATATTGCCCTCCACTACGGCCACTCCGCTGCGGCCGCCAATGAGACGGCCGAGGCCATCCGCGCCCTTGGTCGTAGCTGCCACCCGGTACAACAGGATCTCACCGTTGCCGAAGCACTCCCGACCCTCGTCGCACGGGCCCGTGAGGCCCTCCCCGGACTCGCGGTCCTGATCAATAGTGCCTCGGCCTACCAACAAGCAGCGATCGCGACCACAACGGTTGCGCTGTTTGATCAGCAGTTGGCAGTCAACCTCCGTGCCCCCTTCTTTCTCACCCAAGCCTTTGCCCAGCAGGTAGGTCAGGGTCAGGTGATCAACATTATCGATAACAAGATCGCCTTTAATCAGTTCCAATATGCCGCCTACCTTCTAGCCAAACAGGCTCTCGCCGACTTTACCCGTATGGCCGCCGTGGAGTTTGCCCCGGGGCTACGGGTGAATGGGGTCGCACCTGGGGTTGTCCTCCCCGCGGTCACACGGAGCGCAGAGTATATCGCCTGGCGCGTCACCGGCATTCCCGTGCAGCGCCAGGGCCAGGTCGAGGATGTCACCCAGGCGGTACGCTACCTACTCTCTGCGTCCTTTATCACTGGCCAGATCCTAACCGTCGATGGTGGTGAATCACTGACCAATATCGGCCAGAACGCTGCCCAGTTCGATCCACAAAAAGTATGAAGATCGTCGGCTTCTCAATCAACCCACTCTTTGAAGATCGTGTGATCGGTGGCTCAGCCAAGCATCAGCGTAATGTGCTCGTTCACCTTGGCGAGCTTGGCCACCAGGTAACGGTGCTCTGCACCAGCCACCCGGAGAGCCACCGCCCCTTCCAGTGGCACGCCAATGTGACGGTGCTGCCAATACTACCCTTCAGACAGCCATTTCCCCAACCCTACGCTATTACACCCTACCAACTGGCCACGATCGCGCAGATCGTCGCCGAACATCTGGCGACAGCCGACCGTTTCTACATGCACGATGGCGAACTGCTCCTGCCCTACCTCTACCGCGATGTGCCAACCGTCATCTCACTACGCGATAGCGTCTACCCCGAGACCATCCTGGGCAGTTTCCTTTTTGCCGCCGATCGGCTGATCACGATTACCGAGCATGCACGCCAGATCTGCCTGCATACCGCAGGGCGCTTCTTACCCGACCTTGCCGATCGTGCAGTGACGATCAATAATGGGATTGACTTTACGCTCTTCGCACCGGGCGAGCCAAGTAGCGCGATCCAGCGCCTGATCCCCGTCGATCCGACGCGCCACTTTGTGGTGCTCCATCCACACCGTCCGGAGCCGACCAAGGGCCTCGATCGAACGATCGCCGTTGCCGATCAACTCGTCCATAGGTATGGGTGCAAGGAGTTGCGGCTCCTGGTGCCACGCTGGTACGATGAGGCGATCTCCCCCGAAGTACGCGCCTTCTATAGCGCGGCCGAGCAGGAGATAGCGGCCCGTGGTTTACGCGAACATGTTATCTTTCACGACTGGGTGTCGCAGCAACAGATGCCCGACTACTACCGCCTTGGCCATCTCACCCTCGTGCTCGGATCGTTTGTGGAGGCGTTTGGCAATGTAGCGTATGAGTCACTGGCCTGTGGTACCCCCGCAATTGTTAGCCGGGTCGCCACCCACCGCTCACTGCTGCCCGACCATCTCGTCGACAAGGTTCATTTCGGCGATGATGATACTGCTACCGCCATCGCTGCCGCTATTTGGCGCAGCGCACGGCGTACCTCGGCTGCAACCATGAGCTATCTGCGGCAGCACTTTGCTATCGAAACTCAGCTCGAGGCGTACGCCACGGCCATTCTCGGTGCACAGCGTGTGGCGCCGCCCACAACCCGTTCGCTACCCCTTGGCCCAGAGACCCGCTACCATCTTGCCCCTTGGTGCTACCAGTGGGGTGAGGGGATGATTTTTCACGACTACCGTGCCCGCCATGAATCGATGTCAGAACTCTGTTCGCTGCTCGCTGCCTACCCGGGGGGCTTCGATTCAAGCCAGGCCCGTGCTGCCGGTATCAGTGAGGCCACAATCACAGCTTGGCTCCAGGATGGCTACATCGCCCCGCGGGTCGGCTGACGAGTCTGTGATGAACGTACACCATGCTGCTGGGCGGGTTGTGCCCGCCCAGAGCCTCCCGTGAGCCCATGCTCCCTACACACCCAGCGACTGCCGAAGTCGTGCTCAGCATCACCAGCATCCCCGAACGCATTGAGCTCTTCCTCTCCCAGATTGCCTGGGTAGAACGACAGGTCGTACAGCCACACACCACGGTGATCTGGCTTGGCGAAGAGTCGTTTAGCCCGTCGCGGCGCGCTGAGCTTGCCCAGCGCTTTCCCTTACCGCCAGGGGTTGAGTTACGCTACCGCCCCGATCTTGGCCCACAGACGAAGCTCCTCTATGCACTCCAAGAGTTCCCAGATCTCCCCATTGTCACCGCTGATGATGATACCATCTACCCGCCGGAGTGGCTGGCACTCCTCGCGAACGCCCACCGTGAGGAACCACAGCAGATCCAGTGTTGCCGGGCACACCGTATACGGCTAACCAACCAGGGTCGGCTCGCGCCCTACCGTGATTGGGACTGGCTCGCCGATGGTCTCCGTGGTCCATCACCACTCCTCTTTCCAACCGGTGTCTCTGGCGTGCTCTACCCACCGGGTACCCTCTCGACCCAGGTCTTCGACCATGAGACGATGCGCCGCCTCTGCCCTACCGCCGATGATGCTTGGTTCAAGGCAATGGCCCTGCTCCAGGGTAGCAGCGCACGCAAAGTTCACGCCGAGTCACTCACGTTCCCTCACATCCCCGGCTCAGAGTGTCGCATGCTCTGGACGATCAACGTGGAGCGTAAT
>CAIWUD010000104.1 GCA_903915775.1 uncultured Chloroflexota bacterium
CGTCCCTCACGCAGGCTATCGATGAACTCTTGGAGCATCGCGGCATGGGCAGCCATACGCACCGGTGAGTTGGGATCATTCCGAAAATCGAAGGGCGGCTGCTCCCAGACGACCTCCCAGCGCTGCTGCTTTCCTAGACGGACATTCGAGTACTGATCCATCTCCAGCAAGCCCCGATCACCGATCACCATGAAGCGTGTGCCATGCTCAGGGAAGTTGACGTTCGGCAACTCGAAGCAGATATTCAACTGCGCCAAGGCCCCACTCGCAAAACGCAGTTGCGCCATGGCACTCATTGCAGGAGAAGGGAGCCCAGTCTGTGTCGTGAGGTAGGCAAACACCTCAGTGATTTCACTGCCGGTAAGCCAGCGCATGTAGTCGAAGTTATGGACCGCCTGGTCGTAGAAGTGCCCGCCCCCCGTCGCATCACCAATCCAGGGCTTCTCCGCCACAGTGTCGAGGAAATCCTCACGCGAGTGCATCGCGTAGCTACGAATCTGGAGCACGCGCCCAATCTCTCCAGCGTCAACAAGCTGCTTGGCACGGGCCATCGTACCGCGAAAGCGCAACGTCTGACTCACCATGAGCGTTACCCCAGCCTCGCGACATGCGGCGATCATGGCGTCGGCCTGGGCAATGCTCGGCGCAAATGGCTTCTCACTCAACACATGCTTCCCAGCAGCCGCAGCCGTACGCACCTGCGCCAAACGGATCTGCTCGGGCGTGGCAAGGATCACGGCATCAACATCAGTACGCGCCACCAGGGCCTCGAGTGATGGCTCAGCAGCCAAACCATACTCGGCGGCAAGGGTCGCTGCTCGCCGACCCACCGCAACAGCCACCACCTCCGCCCCCTGGGTATGCCTGGCTAGTGCCTCAGCATAGGTACGCGCCATGTAGCCTGAACCGACGATCCCAATGCGAATCTGCTTCATCGGACATCCCCTCTCTACGACCCTCTTCCGGGAGGCGTGGAGAGCCAAGCCCTCCACAAAAACCCAACCCAGCCCTGGCAGCGCCAGATGACCCATCGACGTGGCCAACCCTGGAGCCCTTCAAGAAGATATAGTACACCATTCTCCAAAGGACGTTTATCCATGCCCTAGGAGCGCAGGCAAGGCGTTCACGAAGTTACCGCCTTGTGCAATGCAGAGAACTATGACTTCTCAACCAAAACCCTTCATAGCAGAAGAGAGCTACCTCGAACAGGAACGATCGTGCGTACTAGGCCCAATACCTATCCGGATTTCACGCTCGTGTGAGGACAAGCACAATTCAGTGACCCGGTGAAACGCGATACGATTATCAATCCAAGCGTCATCATCGAGATTTTGGTACCCTCTCCATAACCGCTGGGTGGTGCTCGGCCACGTGGCTTTTGCGGACGTCGTCCGGTCTAGCGGGCGGCTGCTAGCACACATCAAGGTACGCTGCCGATGTTAGCGTCAACGGTCGGCCAGTGGATGGCCCAGCATCAGCTCAACCAGGTCCCAGCGGTTGCCATACAGATCCTCGAACACCGCGACGATTCCGTACTCGGCCTGCCTTGGCTCGCGCACGAAGCGCACACCCCGCTCCTGAAGCGATTGATAGTCACGCCAGAAATCATCGGTGCGCAGGAATAGGAAGACCCGCCCGCCAGCCTGGTCGCCGACGAAGCGCTCCTGCTCCGGCGTAGCGGCCCGCGCTAGCAGCAAGGTCGCCCCCATACCGCCAGGTGGGGCGACCACGACCCAGCGCTTATGCTGCTCGGGCTGCGCGGTGTCCTCAAGCAGCGAGAAGCCGAGTTTCCGCGTGTAGAAGGCGATTGCCTCGTCGTAGTCCCTAACCAGCAGCGCGATGTGGATAATTGACTGGCGCATACCGTGTGCTCCGGGCGATGAAGACGCAGCTCGCCGGCGGTGCGGCGACGTGGTTCTGGAATAGGGCCTCACAAGGTTTGGAAGGTGTCCCACGCGCGTGCCCCTATTCGTGACTGGAGGACGAAGCTCACATCCCATTTGCGTACCCGGCGACGGGTCACCAGTTCCATCCCTTTACCACGCCGTCACCTACTGCCAGCAGTTTTGGAGAAGACACCTAGCGTATAATACAATCACTGATAAGGATATATCCTAGTCGCACAAGATCGCTATCATAATCGAGATGAAACCACCTAGCGAACCAGCAATATCGAAGGAGCAACAGATGGCTACGAACATCGAGCAGGCCGATCTCCCAACCCTGATCGACGAAGCCATGAGCGTCAGCGCGGAATTTGCGCACCGCTTCGGCGCACTGAGCGTCACCCAACTCAACTGGCGACCGAATGCGCAGGAGTGGAGCATCGGCTACTGCCTAGAGCATGTAATCACAGCAAACGCTGGCTTCTTCGATCCCATCAACCGCATCCTGGACGGCACCAAGAGCGTCTCTTTCTGGGAGCGCCTCCCCCTCCTACCGGCGCTCTTGGGCAAACTCCTCATCCGCAGCCTAGTCCCAGGGGCAAAGGGCTTTGTACCCGCCCCCAAGGTCTTCCTGCCCAGTTCGACCGATGTTGCGGCCGATGTCGTCGAGCGCTTCGCCGCCCAACAGCGCGAGCTGATCAGCCTGATGGAGCGCTGTCGCGGCCTGGATAGTGCCACGATCATCGTCACCTCTCCAGCCTCCCCGTTCATCACCTATAGCCTAATCGATGCCTTCCGGATCATCGTGGTTCACCTGCAACACCACCTACACCAGACATCAAAGCTCCTCGCCCTCCCCGAATTTCCACGCTAGGTGGGGCCAGGAGGTTGCGCCATTGAATGGTATGACTTGTTGTA
>CAIWUD010000105.1 GCA_903915775.1 uncultured Chloroflexota bacterium
CGATATTGAAGCTACGCCCTACATAGAAAGATAGAACCATGGCCCGGCAAACAGACTACGACGTGATTGTTGTCGGTGGTGGTCACAATGGGCTTACCTGCGCTGGCTACTTGGCTAAGGCGGGGCTGCGCGTACTTGTGGCCGAGCGACGTGAGATCGTCGGTGGCGCTGTCTGTACTGAGGAGGTTATCCCTGGCTACAAGATCGATGTAGGCTCCTCGGCCCATATCATGGTTCATCTGACGCCCATTGTGCGCGATCTTGAACTTGAGCGCCATGGCCTGGAATATATCCAGATGGACCCTTTTGCCTTCTACCCACTGCCCGACGGGAGTGGGGCAATCAGCTTCTACCGCGATACTGAGAAGACTATCCAGAGTATTGCGCGCGTGAGCCCACGTGACGCTGAGGCTTACCGTAAGTTTCTGGCCTACTGGACGCCGCTCAACGAGGCGGTGTTCGATGTATTTCTCAACCCACCCTCTTCAGCACGCCTCTTTGCAAGTGTGGCTGCCGCGATCCCGCGCCTGCCTGCCGGTGAACGGAATTCGCTGGAGGTGACACGGCGCCTCTTTACCAGCTATGCACAGTTGATCAATGAGAGCTTCGAGAGTGAAGCGATGCGTGCGGCCATGACTTGGCTCGCCGCGCAGAGTGGCCCGCCACCCGATGAGATTGGAGCCGGCGACTTTTTCGGCTGGCACTCCATGCTCCACACAAGTGGCGCAGCCCATCCGCGTGGCGGAAGTGGGATGCTCACCCAGGCGATGGCCCGTGCGCTGCACAGCTTTGGTGGTGAACTCGTGCTTAGTGCACCGGTACGCCAGATTATCGTAAAAAATGGGCGAGTTGAGGGGATCGAAACGACCGATGGTCAGCGCTACTCGGCCCCGATTGTCGTTTCGAACGCCCACGTGCTCACGACGATGCTCCAGCTTGTCGGTCCCCAGCACCTCTCTAGCCGCCTGGTTCAGCGGCTAGGCAATATCCGTATCGGTAATGGCTTCGGTATGACCGTGCGCTGTGCCGCCTCAGAGTTGCCCGACTACATCGCGGCACCAAGCGGTGGACGCCCCCACGAGAGTCACCATGGGCTGCAGCTGCTCAGCCCAAGTATGGGCTACGTGCGGCGTGCCTACGAAGACTATCTGCGTGGTGAGCCCTCACGCGATCCGGCAGTGATCGCCATGACCTTCTCAGCCATTGATCCAGATGTAGCTCCACCAGGCAAGCACACGGTCTTCCTCTGGGCGCAATACTTCCCCTACGAGTTGAGTGGTGGGCGCCAGTGGGATGATATTCGTGAAGAGGTCGCTGACTCGATCCTTGAGGTACTCTATCGCTACGCACCAAACATGCGCGGGAAGATCATCGACCGCTTCATTCAGACCCCCCTCGATCTGGAGCGACGCATCGGTCTGCTGCGGGGGAATGTCATGCACGTCGAGATGAGCTTCGACCAGATGTTCTTCTTTCGCCCGCTGCCTGAACTGGCCGGCTACCGTACGCCCATTAAAGGGCTCTACCTGACTGGTGCAAGTACCCATCCAGGTGGCGGCGTCTTTGGGGCAAGTGGCTCGAATACGGCGCGGGTGGTGCTCGGTGATACGCGTCCCCAGCGTTGGACGGCACGTGCGCTGAGCGGTGCCGATAGTCTGATCTCCAGATTGCGCGAAGGCAAACGTTCTGAATAGTTCGCCGTGAGTAGAAGCTATGGAGATTGAAGCAAAATACCGTGTGTCTGCAGAGGATCTTGACAGCGTGGCCAGCCTGCGTCAACTCGGTGACTATGCCCTCAGTCCGGCGCTTGCGCCTGAGCAGCAAGAGAATACCTACTACGATACCGATGATCACCGGCTGACTACGGCGCGTTATGGGCTGCGCGTGCGCCGTGTTGGCGCGCGTACACTGATCACGCTTAAAGGCCCGGCGGAAGTACGTGCCGATGCGTGCATCGCCGTGCCGAGTTTGAGTTTCCTGGCAGTGATCCAGACCCGACACACTGGGCGCCTGGCGTCGCCCGCGATCTGGCCCTGGCACTCACAGGTGGCGCGGCTCTTGCTCCTAAAGCAACAGTCCTCACTGAACGGCACATCCTCCACGTAACTCTCCATGGCTCACTCGTCGCTGAGATCTGCCTTGACCAGGGACTGCTGCGGAGGGAGGGGCATGAGCAACCCTTTGCCGAGGTCGAGATTGAGTTGCTGCCAGGTGGCACCACGGCGGATCTGAGTGCGCTCACTGGAGCCCTGCAAGAGCATGTCCAACTCGTCCCTGAGCTGCGCACCAAGCTGCAGCGCGCCCTGGAGTTGCATTGAAGCTAACTTGTACATCGAGCTATACCTATGCCAAAGCCCAAGTCAATCTCTGTCGCCGACCTGCTCGATCACTACCTGGTCGATCAGGCTCATGCCCGTCATGTGGCCGATCTGAGCCTGATACTCTTTGATCTGGTAGCCGAACGCTATGGGCTCAATCCAGAGCAGCGCCACCTGATCGAAAGCGCTGCCCTGCTCCACAATGTCGGCCTACGGGTCGATCCACCGAATCACCATCTGGTGGGCCGGGATGTTGTGCTGAGTCATAGGTTGGCGGAGCTCACCAGACGTGAGCAGATGCTGGTAGCCGCTCTGGTGGCCTTCCACCGTAAGCGGATTCGTGCCAGCCTTGAGCCTGCTTACCTCGCCCTTGGCAGGCGTGCCCAACAGGAGGCGCTACGCCTCGCTGCTCTGCTCCGCGTCGCCGATGGCCTCGATTATAGCCATACGCAGCAGACGAGCCTGGTTGCGGCCGAGTCTACCGAGGTCGGACTGAAGCTGCTTCTTCGTGGTCCCAGCGCCAACGAGGATGCCGTCCAAGCCTTGGCCAAGGCTGATCTCTGGCAGCGGGTGTTCGGTGAAGCGCTGCAGATCGCCCCGCTCGTCGATGCGTCCGACCAGCCCGCGGAGGAGGTGGCTGTCACGCCACCCCAGCCCGTTGCGGGGGTGATGAGCGAAGGGGAAGCGGCGAGCGAGCCCGTCGAAGGGGTGGTGAGTGCAGGGGAAGCGGCAACCAAGGTGACCGAACTCATCGAAGGGGTGGTGAGCGTAGGGGACGAGGTGGCCGAGCCTGTCGAAGGGGCGGTGAGTGCAGGGGAAGCCGCGACTGGAGTGACCCAGCCCCTCACTCTGCTGGTGAGCGGGGAGGATGCGACAGCTGACGATCGCATCGAGCCATGGTACGCCAGTTCCACCGTTGCCCTCGCCGAGTTGGGGCGTATCCTGCTCCGTCGCCATCTGCGCCGTCTGCGCAGTGCCGAGCGCGAGGTTCGCGCCGACACCACTATCGAGGCGGTGCACGACCTCCGTGTTGCTACACGGCGACTCCGTTCGACCCTCCGTCTCCTGGCGCCAGTCTATGCTGGTGACAACTGGCGCGCCCTAAGCCGCGGCGTTGGCCAGATCGGACGTGCCGCTGGAGCCGTGCGCGACCGTGACGTGCTCCTGGCCGATCTGGTTACCCATGCCTCAGTACTCCCTGCCGAGTCACTTGCCGATCTGCAGCAACGGTTGGGCAACGAGCGCGCAGTAGCTTACGCGGCGCTGATCAACGTTCTTGATGATGAGCGGTATGCCCGTTTCATTCGTCGCTTTGCACGGGTGATGAACGATCTGAGCGTCTGGGATAATCGTCCACGCGTTCGCGATCTCGGCGGAAGCACCATCTGGCGCCACTACGAGGCGCTACGGGCCCACGACCAGCACGGTCTCCCTGCGGCGATCGAGGATCTGCACCTCATGCGTATTGATGGCAAGCGCATGCGCTACGTGCTCGAACTCTTCACCGATACGCTGGGCCCGAGCGTAGATGAGCTCGTCCAGCCTCTGGTTGCGTTCCAGGATCACCTGGGTGTTCTCAACGACATTGTCGTTGCCAGTCTGCTCCTGGCACCCCACGCCGATGATGTTTCTACAGGCCCAGCCGTCATGGGCTATATCGCCCTCCGTGAGCAGCAGGCCAACAGTATGCTCGCCGAACTGCCCGCGTGCTGGGCCCAACTTGCTGGTGAGGCTTACCGGAGCCAACTCGCTGGGCTGATTGCGCAACTGTAGCCCGAGGAGGGGCAGTAGCCGTTTGGAGGCGGGCCCCGGAAAGGGGCTATGGAGCTTTGAGCGCCATAGCCCCTCCCCCAACTAGTTACTACGCTGCCCGAGCGTCACATCGAGTAGAAGCTCCTGGCCGTCGCGGAGCACGGTGATCGTTACCTTGTCACCGGGGGTGTAGCGCAACAGCAGCTGGCGCAGCGAGGTGTTGTAGTCCAGACGTGTACCATCGACCGCGACGATGAGATCACCATCACGAATACCGGCACGGTCAGCGGCACTGCCTGGCTCGACCGCGGGCTGGCCGTTGCTCCCGCTCTGGATGAGGGCACCATTCTGGACTGGGAGGTTCAACTCGGCGGCAATGTCCCCATCAATCGCAATGTAGCGTACACCCAGGAAGGGGTAGCGTACCTCACCGGTGGCGATCAACTGGTCGGCAACGTTGCGGAAGATGGTGCTTGGTACCGCAAAGCCCAGACCTTCGACAGGGGCACTGCCCATACTGAAGTCGAAGTCGTTACGCACTACCAGGGTGTTGATCCCGACGACCTCACCGCGAAGGTTGATCAGTGGACCACCACTATTCCCACTGTTGATCGCGGCATCGGTCTGGATCAGTCCCTCCATCGAACCAACGGATCGGTTGAGTGCACTCACTACCCCGGCAGTCACACTATTGCGAAAATTGCCGAGCGGGCTACCAATGGCGAGTACGGTCTCTCCGGGTTGGAGTGTCGCCGCATCGCCAATTGTTGCGACCGCGGGGAGCTCGCCCTCCACGCGGATGACCGCGATATCGTTCAACGGATCGGTACCGATCAACTCTGCTTCACGACGACTATTGTCGGCGAAGACCACAGCCAGGGCGCGACCACCCTCGATCACATGGTTATTGGTGATAATGTAGCCCTCGGTGCTGACAATCACACCGCTGCCGCTCCCAATACCCTGGGCGGAACGGTTGATCACCGTTACCACGGCAGGTCCAACTTTCTGTACTGCCGCTACTGCACTGTTGTCTGTCTCAGGCGCAGGTGCGGGTGCTGCTGTGGTTGGTTGGGGGGCTGTTGTGGGCGCTGCACTACTGGCCGAGGTCATCAATGGCTGAAGTGTTGCTGCGGTCGCACGCTGCTGACTGATCACGTAGAGAGCTGCTACACCACCAGAGAGTGCTCCACCCGCGACACCGATGAAGATACCCAACAGGAGAATGAACACCAGGGCGATTACGCTGTACCTTCGCTCTATCATGATGTCACCTCACATATCGCTTAGGAAGGTTGTTGCTATACAGACAGGGCACACGATCGAGCCATCTGGTTTGCCACTACCCACGGTGGGGAGGGTGGTGTGGAGGACGAAGCTCTCCACACCGTTCACCCGAACCATGACTCGATAAACAGTATGCTGTACCAGTCTGAGTAGAGTTTTAAACCGACCTAAGAGAATGGTGAGAAGCGCCTCCGCATGGAACATGCCTGTCTCAACGGAGGAGATCCTCGAGGGCCGGGCGTAGCTCGGTAAAACGGAACTGGTAGCCTAGCTCTAGAGCCCGGTGTGGCAACACGCGCTGCCCCTTTGTTACTAGGTCAGCCATCTCGCCAAGGGCCAGCCGGAGGCTAAACTCAGGTACCGCTAGCCATGAGGGTGAGTTGAGCACCACGCCAAGCGTCGTGGTGAACTCTCGGTTCGTCACGGGCGTGGGTGCGGTAGCGTTGAAAGCCCCGTGCACCCGCTCATCCTCAAGGGCCATGAGGGTCAAGCCGAGCTCATCATCGGGATGGATCCAGGAGTAGTACTGATTCCCCGGCATAATCGGGCCACCGGAGCGCATACGGAAGGGCAGGAGGAGTTGATTGAGGGCACCTGCGTCCGGGTCGAGCAGAATACCGGTACGCAAACGTACCAGCCGTACACCCAGGGCTTCGGCACGCAGCGCTTCACGCTCCCAGGCCACACAGACTTCTGCTACAAAGTCGCTTCCGGCTGGAGAGCGCTCATCTAGGGGGGTGTCGTCACGGTAGCCGTAGTAGCCGATAGCTGAGGCGTTGATTAACACGACAGGGCGCTGACTTGCTTCAGTGATTGCGTTGACGATACCGCGGGTACCAATCTCGCGGCTCGCACGAATCTCAGCCTTGTACGCGGCTGTCCAACGCGGTCCGAGCAACCCCTGACTGATTGGGGCACCAGCCATATGGATGACCGCATGGGCGCCATCGATCGCTGCCGCCCATGGCCCCTGCTCAGCGGGGCTCCACGCCACATAGTCGGCTGCACCCGGCAGCATGGTGCGGGCCGCCTCGGGGCGGCGAGAGAAGATCACGACCTCGTAGCCGCGCTCACGGAGCGCAGCGAAGAGTTTTTTACCGATCGAACCGGTTGCACCGGTGAGAATAATGCGCTGGCCCCTACTCATAGAAGTTCCTCTGAGAAAAGGTTTGTGAACGCTCAACGGGTACGCTGGCGTCGTCGAAAGGGAAACAGGCTGAAGGAGCACCACCCATGATGAGCATACCACAAGTTGCTGGCGCGCTGTACCTGTTCATACCTCTCCCAGAGCGAGGGCGTCTCGCCTTTGTGGCCCCCCCCGTATGGGCAACCCCCCCCGTGGTTGCCCTGCCGTTGGCTTACCCCGATGGTGAACAGGCACGACGCACCTGGCAGGCGGAGTGTCACCAACGATCAGGTACAATGGGCTGGTGATCAGCCGATTCAATCGATAAGCTATGTTGCTTCTATCTACCAACCCATGCCAAGCACAACTGTTACCACTTTCTACCTCGAGATGACTGATCCGGCAGCGCTGCGCCCCGCCATGACCCATCCTGCCAACTTCACGACTGTTCGCGCCGAGATCGCGAGCCCCGAACTGAACCGCTTCCTTTATACCGCTGTTGGTGGGAACTGGTACTGGCTCAATCGCCTAGGCTGGAGCTACGCCCGTTGGCAGAGCTACCTGGATCGCCCGGACCTCGAGACCTGGGTTGGCTACCTGGCGGGCACACCAGCTGGCTACTTCGAACTGGAGCGGCAGGATGATGGGTCGGTAGAGATTGCCTACTTCGGCCTCCTGCCAGCGTTTATTGGGCGAGGCCTGGGTGGTCCACTCCTGACCGCCGCTATTCGGCGTGGCTGGGCCATGGGTGCTCAACGGGTCTGGGTCCATACATGCTCCCTCGATGGCCCTGCTGCTCTCGCCAACTATGAGGCGCGAGGTCTGCGCCGCTACAAGGTTGAGCATGCGACCACGGAGTTACCCGATAGCGCCCCTGGCCCTTGGCCAGGAGCGCATGACAGCGCGACGAAGTAGCGTCACTTCGTCGCGCTGTCGATGGTTACGTCTGGTATTGCTGTGCCTATGCCACGTGATTCTGTAACACCCCTAGGCCAGTCACCTCGAGCTCAACTCTATCACCCCTGGCGAGCCACGGTCCAACGCCGCGGGTCTGCTCGAAGAGCGTACCCCCGCCCACCACGCCACTCCCGATGATGTCTCCAGGGAAGAGTTGGACATCACGACTGGCGTGGGCGATCAGCGTGGGGAAGGGGTAGTAGTGGTTGCTGGAGGTTGCACGTGAGCGCTCAAGGCTATTCACCCGTGCGCTGAGGAGTAGGCTGAGCCGACCATCATCATCGGTATAGAGCTCAAGCTCGTCGGGTGTAACGAGCCAGGGGCCGAGCGAGGTTGCGAAGTCGCGTGATTTGGCGGGGCCAAGGCCCAGGGCTAGTTCATCCTGCTCAACGTCATGGACGGACCAGCTGTTGAGGATCATGTAGCCAGCGATTACTCCGGCAGCCTCATCCTGGTCGAGGTCACGGGCGGCCCGACCGATCACGCACGCCAAGCCCAGACCGTAGTCGAGTTGCTCGGCAGCAGGCATGGGGACAGTTGCCTCGGGGCCATAGATCGCCCCATGGTTCGCGAAGCTGAAGGTTGGGCCACGGTACCACAGCGGACTCAGGGGGGTAGTGCGCAGCGCAGCCAGGCTCAGCGCGTGCTCCTCGAAGCTCGCGTAGATGCGCAGACTGGCCGGACGTGGCAGCGGTGCCAGTAGGCGCACCTGATCGAGTGGGTAGAGCATCGCTGCCCCCCCGATTGAGAAACTTCCATCCAACCCCTCAAACGTACCGTAGTCTTCTTCGCCGGGCAGACTGGGTAGCGTAAGGAGGTCCAGTTCGCCACCGAGCATCTGGCCAACTGCTGCCACAATATCGGCAGCCGTCTCAAGGCTCACCACCTCCTGATTGGCCTGCAGCAGGCTGAGCATGTCCCAAGCGAGCCCCTCGGCCTCCTCAATGACGAGTGGTGCGGCAGTAGCGAGGTCGATCACTGCTGGACCAAGGAGGGCACCGGCCCGTGCCTGACCGTCAGGCGGAACAAAGGTGACAAGACGCATCCGAGTCTCCTGGGCATCATGCTGCTGCGCCCTATTATAGCTGATTCACAACGCTCCTAAGCTCCTACTGCACGCTCCACGAGTTGCTCCGCATAGAGGTCGGCACGGGTACGGGGAAGATCTACCTGACCGCTCCTGCTCTGGCGTGCCAGGAGGATCTGGGCTAGGCCGATCCGCCCACTCTGAAAGCGCCAGGCCGATGCGGCCAGGTAGAGACGCCACGCCCGGTAGGTGCGTTCGCCCACCAGCGCTACCGCCTCATCGCGCCGTTCGTCGAGCCGTCGCAGCCACTGCTCGAGAGTCAGTTGGTAGTGTTCGCGCAGGCTCTCCATGTCGCGTGGCTCGAACCCGATCTCCTCCGCACAACTGATGGCATCCCCGCTCGAGATGAGCTCACCGTCGGGGAAGATATAGCGCTGTATGAAGGCGTCGTCTTGCCAGAGTTGTGCCCTGGCCCAGGCCAAGGGTCCATGGGCCTGTGGCGAGGCGAGTACGATACCATGGTTGAGGAAGAGACCCCCGGGGCGCAGGTGGCGGTAGACTGCTTTGAAGTAGGCAGTGAGTTTGGCACGCCCCACATGCTCAAACATGCCGATGCTTGCGATCTTATCGAAGCGGGCCGACTGCGGCAGGTCGCGATAGTCGCAGATTTCTACACTGCAGCGTGTGGTCAATCCCGCTGTAGCAAGATGTTGTCGTGCTAGATCCGCCTGGGCCCTACTCAGCGTGATCCCAACGGCGGTTACCCCATACTGCTCAGCGGCGTACCTGATCAACCCACCCCAACCACACCCGATATCGAGCAGACGCTCACCAGGGCGCAGGCGGAGTTTTCGGCAGATCAGGTCGAGTTTAGCCTCCTGTGCAGCATCTAGGCTCTCACCACCGGTGGGAAAGTAGGCACACGAGTAGACCATGCGCCTATCGAGCCATAGGGCGTAGAAGTCGTTCCCGAGATCGTAGTGGTGACGGATCGCGGCACGGTCGCGCCGTCGCGAGTGGGGCCTCCCACGATAACGGAAGCCACCTCCCTCCCCTAGGTTGTCTGGCAGATCGTCTGTGGGAAGTTGACGCAGGCACATGATCAGCCGGGCGAGCCGAGCAGGTGCGCTCAGAAGCGGCCTGATCTGATCAGTCAGCCCAGTGGCGCGGCTCAGATCGCCGGCGACATCAAAGTCGCCACGGACGTACGCTTCGGCAAGGGCAAGTGCCGAAGGCGGCATGAACATGCGGCGCAGTGCGCCCGGGCGGTGGATGGTCAGGGTGAAGAGCGGTGGACGATCAACGGGTCCCTCATACGAGCCATCCCAGAGCTCAATGGCAAAGGGGCGTAGCTGTGGTGGACCGAAGATCTCATAGATCGCGGCACGAGCTAGCGACTGGTGTGTTGCGTTAGGCTGATCCTCACTAGCCGTTGTGAGAAGTTGCGTGGAACGCATAAACCTCCTCCACGGTAGATTGGGCATACTTCAATTTCGGCTGCGCCGGTGTGACTGTCTGGTGCCACCAGGGCTGGGTTGGGTTTTTTGTGGAGGGCGGTGCCCTCCGCGCCTCCCGCTCCGGCTGCACTGGCATGACTGTCTGGTATTACCAGGGCTAGGTTGGGTTTTTTGTGGAGGACGGTGCCCTCCACGCCTCCCGCTCCGGCTGCACTGGTGTAGTATTCCGGTGTCCCGCAGCAACTCATTGTAGCATGGGGAGAGCGTACGCTGTTTCCCGCCCTACTCCTCGCTGTAGAGCGGTGTACTGAGGTAGCGCTCGCCATTGCTGGGAACAATAAAGACGATCAGCTTCCCTGCATACTCCGGGCGGCGGCCAATGCGCAGGGCGGCTGTTGCTGCCGCACCACTCGAGATACCCACCATCAGCCCCTCTTCGTGGGCCAAGCGCCGTGCCATCGCAAAAGCATCATCGTTGCTGACCTGCTGAATCTCATCGATGATCCCGGTGTTGAGCACATCGGGGACGAAGCCAGCACCGATGCCCTGGATCTTGTGTGGCCCAGGCTTCCCACCTGATAGGACCGGGCTCGCTTCGGGCTCTACCGCGACAACCCGTACTGTTGGACGGCGCACCTTGAGTACCTCACCCACACCGGTGATCGTGCCACCAGTACCTACTCCACCCACCAGGATGTCGATCTGACCATCGGTGTCGCGCCAGATCTCCTCTGCGGTGGTGCGTCGATGGACCTCGGGGTTGGCGGGGTTGCGAAACTGTTGTGGCATAAAGCCGTTGGGGAGCTCGGCCAGAATCTGCTCAGCACGGGCAATCGCACCACGCATCCCCTCAGTCCCGGGGGTGAGTACGAGTTCTGCGCCGTAGCCGCGGAGGAGCTTGCGTCGCTCGACGCTCATGGTCTCGGGCATGGTGAGAATGAGCCGGTAGCCCTTGGCTGCAGCGACAAAAGCGAGGCCAATCCCCGTGTTCCCACTGGTCGGCTCCACAAGGACCGTTTCACCAGGTTGGATCCGACCTTCACGCTCCGCTGCTTCGATCATCGCGAGGCCGATGCGATCCTTCACCGAACTGGCCGGGTTGAAGAACTCCAGCTTAGCCACAATGGTGGCTGCACTATCGTTGACTCGGTTCAGCCGAACAAGAGGGGTGTTTCCGACAAGCTCAGTGATGCTGCTGTAGATTCGTGCCACCGTTCTCCTCCTCATTGGTGATATATCGGATAGGCTGGAGACATCATCGCCTTCCCGTACATACCTGTGCTGTTCTGCGCGCGACGTAGCCGTATAACTGCCAATTGTAGGGTGGTCAAAGCATAAAGTCAAATTGATAACGTAATAATATTAACAATGGGCAGTAGGGTACCTGTGCATACCTCTCCCTGGCAGGATCAAGGCTGGGTTCGTTTTTTACGCAGGACTTCGCCCTGCACACCTCCCATACCCCAACGGTGAACAGCTACGAAGTAGGGTATACTGGATGGGGGGTGGGGTAGAGCAAGCGGTAGAGCTCAGTCACAAGGAGCGACAATGCGCGGACGATCTGTACGGACAGCGGAGCGATCGGGTGGCGGGGATGGGGCTGTGCAGCTCACGCGCTGCGATGGCACGTGGCTTGAGTATGAGCCAGATGTTGCGGAGCAGCAGCGAATTCTCGAGGCTGGTCGACTACTGAAGGAGCAGCGTGCGTTGGCGATCGCCTTCTACCGCGATCCCGAGGCTGCCAATACCTTCTGTATCGAGCTCTTCCGCCAGGAGCGCTTCGCTCCGCTGCACTTCTCAGATACCATGGTGCAGGCGATGATCGCCCAGAAGGGTGAACCGCCTATTGTGGCTGAGGGCGAGGAGGAGCGCTTCTCTGCCTACCTGCGCGACGCCGTACTGGCGGTTGCCTTCCCCAATATGCGCCGCATGTTGGCTACGCAGTTGCGACGTATGCTTCCCCACTATGTGGCGACCGGTCAGTGGCGTGAGGCGATCGCCATTGACTATAGCGCCTTCCGCACCGCCCTCGGTAACGAGGTTACCCCTTTTCTGGCGCAGATGGCATTGGCCGGTATGGCAACCTACTACGAGACTCACGACGAAGGTGAGCCAGCCTGATACGCTGGCTGTGTACTGCTGTATAAAGTTAGCACAGATGCCCCCCCTCCCAACCTCCCCCCGCTGGGGGGGGCTTCAGGCTTCCCTACTTCCTACCCTCTGCACCTTGAACCCTGAACCCTCCAACAGGGTCTAGGGTATAGGATGTCGAGTGGCAATGGCTCGTTCAGCTCCACCCTGAACCCCTCTACCCCCTCTGCACTGCCGCTACACAGGCACGGGCCGTCGCGCTGATCTGCGCAAAGTCGCCGGTGGCTACCGCCTTGGCAGGTACGAGGTTACCACCAATACCCACGGCGACCGCTCCTGCATCCAGGTAGGCGCGAGCGTTCTCTGCGCTGACTCCGCCCGTCGGCACCACCTGCAGGAAGGGCATTGGCGCGAGGAGATCTTTCAGGTAGGCGGGATTAGCCAGACGTGCTGGGAAGAGTTTCACCATCTCTGCTCCAGCTTCGTAGGCGGTGAGCAGTTCCGTGGGTGTGAGGCCACCGGAGAGGATGAGCGTGGACCGTTTAACCGCTACGTCAATGACGGCTGGGCGTAGCGCCGGTGTGACCAGGAACTCTGCGCCGGCATCGATTGCTGCGTGCGCCTCTTCGGCACGCAGTACCGTGCCGATCCCCACACAGACCGCTGAGCCTAGGGCGGAGCGTACAGACTCGATCGCGGCGATAGCGCCCTTACCCGTCAGCGTAAACTCAAGGGTGGTGATGCCGCCAGCAGCCAGAGCCTGCGCAACCTCGACCGCTCTGCTATATTCGTCCAACCTGATGATTGCCACGATCTTCGCGGCGCGAAGGCGATCTTGCGGGGTCAATCGATTCTCCTTCATCTCGTAAGGCATGGTTCAATGTCGGCTGCGCCGGCTGGACCGTCTGGCGATGCCAAGGTTGGGTTGGGTTTTTTCGTGGATGGCTGCGCCCTCCACACCTCCCGCCGAGAGCCGGTTATCGGGCAACGTCACTCCCACTTCTGGCCACTACTGCCTCGAGCTCGGTGCGGGTGGTCAATACACGGTCACCGTGCTGTGAGAGGGCGATAGCGGCGAGGGCAACTCCGCGGCGTAGACCGTGGGCCGGGTCGCCATCAAGCACGCCGTCCAGGGCACCGGCGGCAAAGGCGTCACCGCTGCCAATGCGATCGACGATCTGTACCGCAACCGCTGGCTGGCTCTGAAAGCCTTTATCGCTGAGCAGCGCTGCGCCACGCTCGCCAAAGGTGCAGAAGAGCAGCTTTGCACCACTCAGCTCGCGGAGCGCCTCCATCTGTTGGCGCGGCTCACCGCTGCAGCCGAAGAGTAGAGCGGCGTCACTGCTCTTGCAGAAGAGCAGGTCGGTTTGAGCGATCAGTGGGCGCAGTACGCTGCCCGCTACCTCGGGTGCCCAGAGCTTCCCACGGTAGTTCACGTCGAAGCTGACCATTACCCCCGCCGCTTTCGCCCGCCTGATCGCCTCAGCTACCGCCTCGCGTGGCCCCGCTCCGATCGCCGGGGTGATCCCGGTCAGGTGGAGGATGCGGGTGTTGAGCAGCAGTTCCCACTGGATCTGTTCCACGCGCAGGAGCGACGCAGCGGATCCAGCCCGATCGTAGATAACCTGGGAGGCACGGGGCGTCGCTGCCAGTTCGATGAAGTAGGTGCCGATCCGTCCACCAACCTCCCGGCTCACCCCCGTGACGTCGACACCATCGGCTCGGAGCGTACGCACGACCGCATCGCCGAGCGCATTGTCGGGCAGACGACTCTGCCAGGAGGTTCGGCGACCGAGGCAGGCCAGGGCGACGCAGACATTACTCTCGGCGCCACCCACTTCAACATCCAGGGCACGGGCAGAACTCAGGCGGTGACCAATGGGCACACTGAGGCGCAGCATCGTCTCGCCAAAGCTGGTCACATCGAAGGTCGGTCGCGTCATCTTCCCCACCCTACAGCTACCGAGGGGAAGATGACGCAGCGAGCGCCAGGGAGCGGTGCGAGTGCCACAGGATCACCAAGAGCTTCTAGTCCATCAATGATGGGGAGTACCGCCAGTTTGCCACTGTGCTGGTTGGCCACGATCAGGTAGCCACCACCGGGGCTGAGGGCAAAGTTCCGTGGCCAATCACCGCCGCAGGAGCGGATGGCCAAGAGGCTCAACTGGCCGTCAGCAGCGACCTGGTAGACGGCGATACTGTTGTGGCCCCGGTTCGAGACGTAGAGGCGCTCACCTCGTGCATCTAGATGGATATCGGCGACCTGGTTATGGGGGGCACCCGGGGGGATTGTGCTGATCTGCGCGATCTCCGTCAGCGCGCCACTGCTTGGATCGAACGCGAAGCTACTGACGCTGCTATCGAGTTCGTTCGCTACGTAGAGCAGGTGGCCAGTCGGGTGCCAGGCCATGTGGCGTGGTCCGGCTCCAGCATGGACCACCCCCTCGCCTGCGGGCTGCAGCACCCCACCCTCGCCAATGGTGTAGGTTTTGAGGCGATCAAGACCTAAGTCGGCAACGATAGTGAAGCGGCCATCGGGTGAGAAGATGGTTGCGTGGGCGTGGGGCCCCTCCTGTCGGTCGGGATGGGGGCCACGACCGGCGTGGTGAGCGATCGGGCCGGGGAGGCCAAGGCTACCGTCGGATAGGCGTGGGAAGAGCCGTGCCGTGCCGGAGCCATAGTTGGCGACGGCCAGGTAGTGCCCATCAGGGCTAAAGAGCAGGTGGCATGGCCAATCACCACCACTGGGCTGCCTACTGAGCTCGGTTGCGGCACCGGGCTGCTGGCCGAGGCGCAGCGCGAGCACCGCCCCGTCGGGGGTTTCGCTCGTCAGATAGAGCTCACCGCCAGGGTGGACAACCATGAATGATGGGCTGGCGATACCGGTGAGGGTTCCACGTGGTTGGAGCTCGCCTGTTGCCTCGTCGAGTTCGAAGCCGGCGACCGTTGGCTCACTCGCCTCGGCATAGCCACTGGCGAGGAGGAAGGAGTAGGTTCGGTGTGAGGTCATGCAATCACCAATTCTGTACTGAGCCGTCGCGGCGTTGCCAGTGCGGTGCCTCCCAGAACTTCCAACTCTGGGCCTCGGCCCGCTCCAGATCGATGCTCACCCCAAGACCGGGGGTGGTGGGTACCGGGAAACTCGTTCCCTCGAGGCGGGGCTGAACCGGGAAGAGGAGGTCGGCGTCGTTTATCCCCGACTGCCCATAGTAGAGATTCTCGCTCTGCGACACGCGTACCTCGAGCCAGGCAAAGTTGGGCGTCGCGGCGGCGAGATGGATGGTTGCCGCGGTGCAGACCGGGCCGAGAGGGTTGTGGGGCATCAGATCGATGTAGTGCGCCTCGGCCCAACCAGCGACCTTCATGGCCTCGGTGAAACCACCAACGTTACAGATATCGATACGCGCAAAGTCGGTGAGGTGGCGCTCGATGAAGGGGAGGAACTGCCACTTGCTGGCAAACTCCTCACCGACGGCGAAGGGCACACTGGTCAGCTTGCGTAGGGCTTCGTAGGCTTCTGGCGCCTCGTCCCGCATCGGCTCCTCCAGGAAGTCGATGGTTCCGGAGGGCATGCGTTGACAGAACGAGGCCGTTTCGGCCAAACTGAGGCGATGGTGGTAGTCGATGCCGAGGGTCAGGTCGTCACCCAGTTCTTCGCGAATCTTCACTAGGGTGCGAGCGGTGACGCCGATGCTCTCGCGCGGTTCAAAGCAGTCAGGATGATCACTAGGACCGCGCCCACCCAGGGTACCGGTGCGAATAACCCGCCAGCCATGCTGGTAGAGGAGCCGCGCACTCGCGAGGAGCTCCTCGGGCGTCGTGCCGTTGGCTGTAGCGAAGCAGGGGATGGTCTCACGCTGTTTCCCACCGAGCAGTTGGTAGACCGGCACACCGAGGGCCTGACCGGCGATATCGTAGAGGGCGATGTCGATAGCACTCTGCGCGGCGAGTAGGACGCGACCACCCTCGAAGTATTGGCTGCGGTAGAGCTCTTGCCAGATGCGTCCGCGTGCCATAGGATCCTGACCGATCAGAAACTCACGGAAGTGTTGGAGTGCGCCGATCACGGCTAATTCGCGACCACTCAGGCCAGATTCGCCCAGGCCGTAGATACCCTCATCGGTCTCGATCTTGACAACCAGTTGGTTGCGGTTACCAACCCAGACGGGCAGCGGTTTGATGTTGGTGATCTTCATGGATGTACGAGGGCATTCTGCCCTCGCCCTATTCGGCTGCGCCAGCTTGACCGTCTGGCGCCACCAAGGTTTAGGTTGATTTTTTGGGCTACGCCTTACCACCACCTGGGATCACTGAGCGCCTGCTCGGTCTCTTTGGGAAGCCGAGGGTACGGCCCACTCAAGCCGGGCGGCATTACTCCTCATCATGCTTCCAACCCAGGATGCGTTCAGCCTTCGCCGTACTAAAGAACCCAGCGTGACCAGTGAGTGCCGTGCGGATCGGGGTTTCGGGGAAGTAGCGTTGGGCGAGATCGCGCGAGAGCTCGTCGGTAGCCGTACGCGGGGCAACGATGTAGAAGGCCTCGTGGCCACTAAAGTTGGCGGTGAGGGTCAGGAGGCAGGCGCGGGCAGCGGCACGGGCGTTGGTGAAGGCCCAGAGGTGGCGCCAGGAGAAGTGGTCGTTCTCAACCGTCTTCTCGCGGGCAACCGCTTCATCCGGTAGGATCCAGTGGAAGCGCAGGCTACCAACGCGCAGCTTGGGGAAGCGGCGGACAAAGGCGTCAGCCTGCTGTTCCAGCACCCACTTGGAGAGAGAGTAGGGATCCTCGGTGTAGGAGGGGTGCGCTTCGTCAAGTGGGAAGTAGTCGTAGTGGGGCTGCTGGCTGAAGACACCGCCGATGGCATTGATCGACGAGGCTAGGCAGACACGTTCGATCCCGACGAGTGAGGCCGCACTCAGGGCGTTGTAGCTACTGATCGTATTGACACGGTAGACCTCATGGTCGGGGTGGCCCCACGGGGCACGGATCGCGGCTAGGTGTACCAGGGCATCACAGCCGCGGAGGCAACCGGCAAACTGACCAAAGTCAGTTACATCGGCAACTAGGTAGTGGGCGGCTCGATCGGACGAGTGCGTACCAGGTGGTGGAACCGAGCGATCAATGCTGACGACATCGTGGCCCTGGCTTAGCAGGTAGGGCACCAGGACGCTGCCGAGGTCGCCATTCCCTCCGGTGACTGCAATGCGCATAGGGAGCACTCCGTTTGGTGCGCTACGACGAGTGGTGGTGGGCCATGCCCTCCATCAGATCGTCGTATGCCCAGTTGTTCGTGAACCAATCGCGAGCACACTCGCGACCATATCATTCATGTGGACGAGCATGAGTAGGCGAGCCTGGGTAGGATTCCGATCGCAGATCGCCTCAGCGATGAGTAGGTGGTAGCGTACAGTCCGCTGGGTGGTGAGTGGCTCCATGGCCACGCGCTTCCGGCTCTGCACGAGCAGGTCGTTGCACGAATCGATCATGCTCTGGAGGATCGGATTATGCGCCGCACGGACGATCTGTCGGTGGAACATGATATCAGGTTCGACAAAATTGGAGCCACGCTGCGCCTCTTCCTCACTGAGGCGGGCGAGACGGTCGATCGCAGCTAACTCTTCTGCGGTGCCACGTTCAGCAGCCAGTGCTGCTAACTCGGGCTCGAGGAGGCGACGGGCTTCAGCCAGCGCCACGAAGAGGCCGAGGCTGTCGTCGTGGAACTGGTCGTCGAGTTCGGAGTGGTACCGTTCATCGGCGACGAAGACCCCACGGCCATGCTTAATCCGAACGAGACCTACCGATTCAAGGGAACGGAGCGCCTCACGAACCGAGCCGGTACTCGCACCGAGATCACGGGCGAGCTGTGAGATGCTCGGGATACGTGTACCGGGGAGCCAATCACCGGTGCGGATGCGCTGAGCCAGCTCATCACTCACCGTCTGAAACACCCGATGGCCAGTTTCTGGCACCTGCTCGGAAGATGGTCGATCAATCTCCATAGTCTATTTCCCACCAGAGCGCGTTCGGGCATGGCAGCACTACGACGCAAAGGTTAACTCCCAGATCACACCCTCCCCCTCAAACTCCAGCAGGTAGAGTTTGGTGCCGATCAGCACGGCATCGATCGGGCGTTTGAAGTCTCTCGCGATCTGGGTGGTCACTGCGCTGTAGGTGTCACCCTCGCGCGTTAGGGCCAGGTGCAGGAGATCCTGACCCGTATCACTCAGGTTTCCACCAGCCGCACCCCAACTGAGGAGCAGGGCACTCTGCCGCTCATTGCTACTGAGCAGATCGTCGGGGAAGCCATTCGTGGGTACGAAAAGCAGGCCCAGCGGCGAACGGTGGGGCGTGAAGGTCTGGAGCGCTCCCGCATCCGCTGCGCCATTCTGTTCCTTCCCATCGGCGCTGCGGTAGATAGCTGCAGCGGGTCCACGGTTCAGGATTGGGTCGGTGAAGGGCATGGGCGGTGGAGGGAAGTTCGTATCGGCAACGTAGAGGCCCTGTTGCACCGCAGTAAAATCTTGGTTCAGGCGGCCATCCTGCGCCGGATCGAAGCCAACTACCGTCACTGGGTTGGGTTGGTCACCGAAGCGCCAGGGGAAACCGTAGTGCCGACCCTCCTGGATCCAGTTCAACTCGTCGGGCAGATCGGCATCGGGGCCGTTGTCGACCGCGAAGAGGTCGCCATTTGGAGCAAAGGCGAGATCGTAGGCGTTGCGGAGACCACGCACATAGACGTATGGTGCGAGTTTCGCCTCGTCGTTCTCAAGCCGCAGGTCTGTGGCATCGGCGGGGATGCGAAAGATGCGTGACGTTAAGGCCACCTCACGGCTGCCGGGAAAGTTGCCACTGTTGGCTTGCACTTCGCCATGGTCTGTCCGCGAGCCACTGTTAACGAAGAGCCAGGCTCCATCAGGGCTTACCGCAATCCCGTTGAAGAGGTGGTCGAAGTTGGTACCAGAGAGTGGATATTGCGCCGTCTCGGCGACGGTGATCCAGCTCGCTGGGTCGGCGGGCTTGCCACGACGAATGAGCCCTTTAGTTCGCGCGCCGCTGGGGCGGTTGGCGACCAGGTAGAGCGTCCCATTGGGGCCGAAGGCCATACCACTCGGTGTGCCTGTACCAACGAGATCGGCGATGGTGGCAACGGGTGTGGTGGTACCACTGGCGGGATCGACGCGGGTCAGGCCATTGCCAAAGCTGAGAACATAGAGGGCTCCGTCGGTGGGGTCGACCGCGAGCCGGATGCTTGTGGGCCCAGCCGGACCAATACGGCGGAGGGTAAGATCATCACGTAGGAGTGTGGGACCACCGGCAATGGGCTGCCTGGGTTGGGCCTGGGGCGCTGCCTCTGGGGTAGGGCTGCAGCTGCTGATACCAAGGCAGAGGACGAGCAGGGTGAGGATGGTGCGCCACGTGCGACGACCTTCAGCATTGAAGGGCAAGCGGGTAGGCATGGCTGTTTCTCAGCAGATCTTCTAGCTAGAGATCAAATGACTGCCTAGAGAGCGAAGCTTTTAAACCAAAACCGAGAGTGGTAGATGAGCTACCTTGGTCGGACACCCACCCTTGGCGTAGGCTTACTGCTGGCGCGCAAGGCTCTCTCCTCCCTAGTGGCACACTTGCGGGCGAGAGGCCCACGCTCCCGGGAGGGGAAGTGAATAGGTACCTGCTGGCGACAGGTTGACACAACGGAAAAGGTACACTAGAATTGTAGCACCCCAGGGAAGAAAAGACAACTACATTTTGAATTGAGGAGGTGCCCCACGCAGAGCACTCATTCGATCACTGTCAGCGCACAGTAGCGCAACTGGCCGTTGTTGTGGTCGTCTCGTGGTAGCTGCACTGATGCAGTGACGGTTCCCAGAGTTTTTGCAAACCGCTGGGATTTACGGGCCGTTTTCGTACATTTGACCTGTCGAAGGAGACATGCAACGTGATCAAGTTCAAACTCTTCGCGGTTCTTACCGTTCTAACGCTGTTCCTCGCAGCTTGTGGCGGTTCCGCGCCCGCGGCTCAGCCCACGGCCGCTCCGGAGCCTACGGCTGCGCCGGCACCCACGGCCGCTCCTACGGAGGAGCCTTCCATCTCTACCGGTCCATTGAAAGATATCCCCCGCAATCGCACCCTGATTCTCGGTTGGTCGATCACCTCGCCGATCGGGGTAACCAACCCCTGGGCCGTGCCTGGCTACACCCACCAGGAGGGGAACGCGCTGATGTGGGAGCCGCTGATGTACTTCGGGATCTTCACCGACAAAGAGATCCCTTGGCTCGCCACGAGCATGGAGTACACCAAGCCAGACTTCACCCAGTTGACGATCAAGCTGAACCCGAAGGCGAAGTGGAGTGATGGTGTGGCGGTCACCTCGAAGGATGTGGTCTTCACCTTCGAGGGGCAGATGAAGAATGAGAAGCTGCCCTACCACGCGTCGTTCCAGCAGTTCGTCGACAAGGTGACGGCCCAGGACGATCAGACGGTCGTGGTGGACTTCAAGATCCCCGCACCGCGCTTCGCCTTCGAGGTGCTGATGCTCAAGTTCGACACCGGTATTCCGATCGTACCGGCCCACGCCCTTGAGAAGCAGGCCGATGTGAACGCCTACACTGGTGGTGCCGAGATCCCCGTCTCAGGGCCCTACCGCCTGGTAGCCTGGGATCGCAACCAGAAGATCTTCGATCTCCGCGACGATTGGTGGGCAGCCGAGGCTGGCGTCTCGGTGAAGCCTGAGGTTCAGCGTGTGGTGATCGCGAACATCGGTGGCCAGGTCGGCCAGAACATGGACACCGTCGCCCAGCGCGTGGTGAACAGTGAGTTCGACGCGACCCTCGACATGCGCTCGGCGGTCATCAGCAACATTCTGAAGGGCAACGACAAGGTTACCACCCACTCTGCTAGCAACCCGCCCTTCGGCTACCTGGACTGGTGGCCCAACTCGCTCTGGATGAACACCCAGGTCGAGCCCTACAACGACGCACGGGTACGCCGCGCCATGAGCCTGGTGATCAATCGTGACCAGATCGACGAGTTGATCTACGAGGGCGCTAAGATCTCCACGATCTACCCCTTCCCGCTCTACCCCGGCCTCCAGAAGTTCGTGGATAGCCCGGCGGTGAAGGCCCTCGAGGAGAAGTACCAGCCGCGCAAGTTTGATGCGGCTGAGAGTGAGAAGTTGATGACCGAGGCTGGCTTCACCAAGAATGGCGATGGCCTCTGGGAGAAGGGTGGTCAGACCGTCAATGCCACGATCAACGGCTTTGAGGGCATCCACTCGGACATCGTCCCGGTACTGGTCGAGATGCTGCGCAACGGTGGCTTCGACGCCAGTGTCAACTTCGGCACCGACGCCTACCAGAACATGGCCGACGGCAAGCCCGGCCTCTACATGTTCGGCCACGGTGCGAGCTTGAAGGATCCTTACGCAGCCTTCGAGCTCTTCCACAGCCGCTACAGCGCCGCTGTAGGCACGAGCGCGGGGAACAACCGCTTCTCGCGCTATGCCAACGCCGAGTATGACAAGATCCTTGACGAGATGGCACCTCTTGGCTCGGATGATCCGAAGTTCCAGGAGCTCGCCGCGCAGGCGCTCGAGATCTACTGGCGTGACCAGATCGACATCCCGGTCATTCAGTGGCTCCACCGCATCCCGTACAATCAGACCTACTGGACCAACTGGCCAACGGCAGACACTCCTGCCGGTGGTACCAACGGTGCCTTCTGGGCCCACACCGGTCTGATCGTGGTCACTCAGCTCAAGGCCGCGCAGTAGTAAGTCTATCTGAGCTACGCTGACGGGTGCTAGTGAGCTATGGGGCGGGCAGTGCCCGCTCCATAGCTCGCCTCAGTCGGTCGTGGATGCTCTGATGGTGAGGTGCGCTATCGTGAGAACTATCTGGCCAATTGTCAGGCGGCTGCTCTTCCTCGTCCTCGTTGTCTGGTCTGCGGCAACGATTACCTTCTTCATCCCCCGGCTCTCCCCGCGCAATCCCATCCGTCAGCGCTTTGCTGAACTGGCCCGTACGGGTGGCTTTTCGCCCCAGGATTTAGAGCGGATCATTGCATCGTACAGCGAGCGCTTCAACCTGGATAAGCCGCTCATTGAGCAGTACCTCAACTACATGGGCGCAATCTCGCGGCTCGATTTTGGTATCTCACTCTACCAGTATCCGCGAACGACGGTAGATCTGATTATGGAGTCGCTCCCCTGGACGATTGGGCTCCTGCTTGCAACGACCATTCTTGCCTTTATCATTGGGAATCTGCTCGGAGCGGTCGCTGCTTGGCCGCGAGCACCGAGTTGGCTGCGCACCCTGGCAACACCGTTCATTCTGCTCATGGGTGTGCCCCCGGTTCTGATGGGTGTGCTCCTCCTCTTCTTTGTTGCCTTCCGGCTCAAACTCTTGCCGCTCGGTGGTGCCTACTCGATCGGTACGGTTCCTGAGCTCTCGCTGACCTTCATCCTCGATGCTGCACGCCATCAGGTGCTGCCCGCCCTAGCACTGATCCTCGGCTCTGTGGGTGGTTGGGTGCTCTCGATGCGTGGCATGGGGGTGACGATTCAGGGTGAAGATTACGTGACTTTTGCGGAACATAAGGGCCTCAGCCCGTTCCGCATCTTCCGCGACTACTACCTCCGTAACGCCCTACTGCCCCAAGCGACTGGCCTGGTCTTGGCCCTTGGTGCGGTTGTGACCTCAGGTGTGGTCACGGAGCAGCTCTTTGGCCTCCCTGGTCTGGGTCAGGTGCTCTCCGCCGCGATTCAAGCGAATGACTTCATCGTGATCTATGGCATTACACTCTTCATCACAATCGCGGTAGCAACGCTCATGGTGGTCATTGAACTGCTCTATCCGCTCCTGGATCCGCGGATTAAGCTTGAGTAGATGGTGACATGCCACGGTAGAGCATGAGGTTACTCTGGGAGGGCCGCACCCTCCCAGACCCGCCCTTCGGGAGATAGCTCCGGGGCTCAAGCCCACCCGTTTGTGATCTCAACCAAGTAAGGAAGAGCTGATGGCGACAAGCGTAGCGATACCCCAGCAGGAGGTGCGGCATCCCAGTCGGGCGACGCTGATCCTGCGTTATCTGCGCCGCAACCTGACCCTCTCGATTGGCCTGCTGATTCTGCTTGCTCTGGTGATTTTCACCCTTCACGGTGTCCTTACCGTTGATCAGAAGGCAGCCTACCCGTTGGCGGCCCGTGCCAAACAGCCCCCAAGCCTCGAGTACCCCTTCGGTACCGATTTCTTCGGGCGCAACCTCTATGTCGCGATGGTAGTCGGGATGTGGCAGACGGCCCTGATCGGTCTGCTCGCGGGCTTTATTGGGACGATGATCGGCACGATCCTGGGTTTTGTCTCAGCCTATTTCGGCGGTTGGATCGATCGGCTGATCACTGGTGTCTGTCAGATTTTGACCCCGATCCCGGTCTTTCTGATCCAGGTGGTGATCGCCGGATCACTGGATAAACGCTACGTGACGATCTATACGATGGCGCTGATCGTCGTGATGCTGGCGTGGATGGCGCCAACCCTGGTCATTCGCTCCCAGGTGCTCTCGATGAAGGAGCGGCAGTTTGTTGCAGTAGCGAAGCTCTCTGGGGTGAGTGAGGTGGGTGTCATCTTTAAGGAGATCCTCCCGAACCTCCTGCCATTCATCGCCGCCGCATTCATTACCCAGGTCTTCTCGGCGCTGATCGCCTCGCTCTACCTGGCCGTCCTTGGCCTTGGACCGTTGCGTGAGCCTCTGCTCGGCAACATCATCTGGTCGGCGCAGAGCCAGGGGGCGTTCTTTAACGGCTGGTGGTGGTGGCCCATTATTCCGGCACTCTTCATCGTACTCATTCTCGGCTCCTTGGCAATGGTCAATATGGGTCTGGATGAACTGGCGAACCCGCGCATCCGGCGTACAGAGTAGGATATGGTCATGCCCCCTGTACTACAAGTGAAGGATCTCGAGGTAACCTACTACACCGATGCGGGGCGTGCACGAGCCCTCGATAGGGTGAACCTGGATCTCGATCCTGGTGAGAAGCTTGGCCTCGTCGGTGAGTCTGGCTCTGGGAAGAGTACGATGGCACTGGCGATGATGCGGATGATCAAGCCACCGGGTCGGATCGAGGGTGGCCAGGTGATGGTTGGTGCTACGGATCTGACCAGTCTCTCCGATGATGAGATGCGCAAAGCTAGGCTGAGCACGATCGCCTACATTCCTCAGGGGGCGATGAATTCGCTCAACCCGGTGATGCGTATCGGTGCCCAGATGATCGATGGGATCAAATCCCATAACCCCACAGAGAGTAAAGCCGATGCCGAGGAGCGCTGTATGCGCGCCCTAGAGTCGGTCGATCTGAAACGAACCGTGTTCCGGATGTATCCGCACGAGCTCTCGGGTGGTATGAAGCAGCGGGTCTGTATTGCGATCAGTATTCTGCTACGCCCCCAGGTGATCATTGCCGATGAACCAACGAGTGCGCTTGATGTCGTGACGCAACGTCAGGTGATGGAGACACTCGACAACATTCAGCATGAACTGGGCTGTGCGATCATCCTGATTGGTCACGACATGGGGCTGATGGCGCAGTTTGTCGATAAAGTGGCGGTGATGTATGCGGGTCGCCTGATGGAGTTGAGCAGCGTGCGCGAGATGTTTAGCGATCCTGTTCACCCTTATGCACAGGCACTCATCCGTAGTCTGCCCAGCCTGGAGAATAAAGGGGTGTTCCAGGGTATTCCCGGCCTTGCTCCTTCGCTGCTTCGCCTGCCTACCGGCTGTGCCTTTAACCCCCGTTGCCCGCATGCCATCGAGGTTTGTCGTAGTAGCGTGCCCGCCTTTGTCCCCGTGCCCCCGAGCGACCGCCGGGTGGCCTGTCACCTGGTGGCCGATGCGACAGGAAGATCATCCGTCTGATACACTGCTCACGGGAGGTGTGAAGGGCAAGGCCCTCCACAAAACTACCTAACCCAGCCCCGGTAGCGCCAGACGGTAGAGTCGGCGCAGCCGACATGCAACCTTCCCTTACCAACGAAACGACTATGGCGCCACTACTTGAACTGAAGAATGTCTCGAAGGTCTACTCGCGGGGCTTGCTGAATAAAGTCTCTACGACTGCCCTCAGCAATGTGACCCTGACGATTGATGAGGCCGAGCCAACCATCATGACCGTTGCTGGCGAGAGTGGGAGCGGGAAGACGACGCTGGCCATGCTGTTGCTCGGCTTCATTCCACCCACCGAGGGTCAGATTTTCTACAAGGGCAAGGATATTACCAAGCTCGCTGGTGAGGAGAAGCTCACGTTTCGCCGTGAGGTACAGGCGGTCTTCCAGGATCCCTTTGCGGTTTTCAACCCCTTCTACACCGTGGATCATCTACTCTCCGTGCCGATCGAGAAGTTCAAGCTCGCAACCTCGAAGGCTCAGGCACGTGAGAAGATGGCCGAGGCGTTGAACGCGGTTGGACTGCGCCCGGACGATATTCTGGGTCGTTTTCCCCACCAACTCTCTGGTGGCCAGCGCCAGCGGATCAATGTTGCCCGTGCCCTGGTGCTGAAGCCGAAGCTCCTGGTCGCCGATGAGCCGGTCTCTATGGTCGACGCATCGCTCCGCGCCAATATTCTCGAGACCCTGCGCACGCTGCAGCGTGAGCACGGGGTGACGATCATCTACATCACCCACGATCTCACGACGGCCTTCCATATCGCGAAGTCGATCGTGGTGCTCTACCGTGGTGGTGTGATGGAGGCGGGTGATGTGGACGCAGTCATCAAGCAGCCCCAGCACCCCTATACGAAGCTCCTGGTCGACTCCATCCCTTGGCCCGACCTCAGTCGCCGTTGGGGTGAGACGGAGTTGAAGGCGAAAGAGGCGGAAGGTAGCCAGAAGACGACTGGTTGTCGCTTTTCACCGCGTTGCCCCTACGTGATGGATGTGTGTAAGACACCACCTCCACTCTTCCAGCTGAGCCCAAGTCATACGGCTTCGTGCTTCCTTTACCAGTCGAAGCCGGAGTTGGATCCTGAACGGCTGTCAGAACTACTGCCTGTGTAGGGCGGTGTGATGGTGTGGTTAGGGGGCAGGGATCCAAGCTCCACCTCCTCCCTGTGGGGCGAGGGGGAGTTTGCCCTGGGCCGTGTTGGAGGTGGCTTCGCTTTATTCATGCGTACGAGCTTCGCCCTCTCGTGCCCTGTTCTGGTGGGGAGGAGTAAGTTTTACCTATGTCTCAGCTCGTGCTGACGAACGATCAGATCGAAGGTTTTGAACGTATCCGCGCATCAAACGGTTTGATCTCCCTCGCCCTCATCCCCGAACTCGGGGGCAAGATCAGCAGCCTCAGCGATCTACGGAGTGGGAGGGAGTGGCTCTGGCGCCATCCACGGATGGCCTATGCCCGCGTAGCCGCCGATGCCTCCTATGTGCTAGAGGCTGACACTGGTGGTTGGGACGAGTGCTTTCCCACGGTGGCTCCATGCGCCTACCCGCAGCCACCCTGGGCCGGTGTTGCCATCCCCGACCATGGCGAACTCTGGTCGCAGGCGGTGCAACTGACGACATCGGTAGAGGTGGATCAGGTCAGCTTTACGAGCCACTGGCAGGGCCAACAGCTGCCCTACCGCTTCGAGCGTCGTCTGACCCTTTTCGCCGATCGGCCAGCCCTGCGCTGCCACTACACGGTGCAGAATCTGGCGACCGAGCCGCTAGCGTGGATCTGGTGTGCCCACCCACTGATCGCCATTGAGCCAGGGATGCGTATCCGTACACCGGCTGAAGCGCGCTTCAATGTCTGGGCCGCTACGCCCGCCGATCTCGTCCCTGCATCCTCTGGCTTGCCCTTTCCGCCGCCGGCTATGCATAAGGGCAGTCCACTCGACTTCGGTAACCTACCGCCGGCCCCTGGTGCGGCGATCAAGCTCTGGAGCGATCCGCTCCAGACTGAGGGATGGGCTGCAGTAGAGGCCACCGATGGCGCCTTGCGCATGACGTGGGATGTTACCCTGCTCCCACAGCTTGCCCTCTGGATCAACTTGGGAACTTGGGCCGCGGATGGTGGCGAACCCTACTACAACCTTGGCCTGGAGCCATGCATTGGTGCTCAAGACTCGTTGGCTGAGGCGGTTACCAGGGCGCAGCAGTATGCGTTGCTCCCAGCTGGTGCTACCCGCTCCTGGTGGCTTGAGGTTGAGTTGACGCGGGTTGAGGGCGCAGCTTCCTACGGAAGATCCTAATCCAATGCCGCTACCGCTAGATGGTCACGCTGGCGTAGCCGCGATTGAACTGTGCCCGTAACTCGGTTTTGAAGCTTGTCGAGAGGGAACATGGCCATGATCAAAATTGCTGAATTTGTCCCACCTACGCCCTCAGCACTCTGGAAGCTGACCAGGCAGGCGGGTGTTGACCATGCCGTTGGTGGGCTACCAACACCGGCGGACCTTGCCGATGGTGACCAGCCCTGGGACTACCTTCCGCTGCTGCGCATGAAGCAGCGCTACGAGAGCCATGGTTTCAGTCTGGATGTTATCGAGTCACGTCCGCCGTTGAACCGTGCGAAGCGCGGGCTGCCCGGTGGTGACGAGGAGATCGCTACGGTCTGCAGCTTGATCGAGAACATGGGGCGCCTCGGCATCCCAGTCTGGTGCTACGAGTGGATGAGTGACTTCAACTGGTTGCGCACCAATACGAGCACCGCTTCACGCGGGGGGTCGGTGGTGACTAGTTTTGATAATGCGTTGATGAAGGATGCCCCACCCACCGAGTGGGGTCCGATCAGCGAAGAGAAGCTCTGGGAAACTTTGGAGTACTTTCTCCGCCGGGTGATTCCGGTGGCCGAGCGGGCGGGGGTCAAGCTGGCCATGCACCCCGACGATCCGCCACTCTCGCCGATCCGTGGTGTAGGTCGGATCATGCGCAGTGTCGAGAACTTCCAGCGGCTGGTCGAGATGATGCCTAGTCCGGTGAATGGGATCACGCTCTGCCAGGGCAACTTTACCCTGATGACCGATGATCTCCCGGCGGTGATCAGGGAGTTTGGTCGCCAGCAGAAGATCTTCTTCGTGCACTTCCGTGACGTGAGCGGCACCCCGGAGAAGTTCGAGGAGACCTGGCACGATGCGGGTAAGACCGATATGTTGGCCTGCATGGAGGCCTACCGCGATATCGGCTTTGCGGGAGTCTTGCGGCCGGATCATGTGCCCACCGTCGAGGGTGATAGTAACGAGAACGCTGGCTACTCCTCGTTCGGACGTCTCTACGCGATTGGGTACATTCGTGGTCTGCGTCAGGCTGTCTATGGAGCGCGGTAGCCCATGAAACTTGCAATCACTGGCGGCTCGGGTGGGATCGGCCGCGCCGTTGTAGCGGCGGCGCAGCAGCAGGGCCATCGTGTCGTGAATATCGACCGTGTACCACCGCCCGCGGAGCATCCTCAGCCTGGTGTAGCCTTCGTACAGGCCGACATGAGTGACTACGACACGCTTAAGGCGGCCTTTGCGGGGTGTGATGGCCTGATCCACCTTGCGGCTATTCCCAACCCTGGTTATCACCCTGACCATGTCGTCCACAACAACAATGTGGTGGGCAGCTACAACGCCCTCTGTGCAGCAGTCGAACAGGGCATTAGGCGTATCACCCAGGCTTCGAGCGTCAATGCCATGGGCCATGCCTACAGCCGTGACCCGCGCTACGACTACTTTCCAATCGATGAAGCGCACCCGACCTACAACGAAGACCCCTACTCACTCTCCAAGTGGATCTGCGAGCAGCAGGCGGATAGCCTCTGCCGCCGCTACGAAGATCTGCGCATCGTGAGTCTCCGCTTCCACTGGGTGGTCTCCGATATTGCCCTACCCCGGGAGGCTTTTGGCAATACCCCTGGGCAGCACAAACACCTCTGGGGTTGGACGCGCCTCGAGGCGGCTGTTCGTGCGTGTCTGCTCGGTGTCACCGCCGACTACCAGGGGCACCATGCGCTCTTCATCATTGGCTCAACCACCGCCGTCGAGACACCTTCACTGGAACTGGCCCAACGATTCTACCCCCACGTGCCAATCCGTGGTGCTATGCCCGGTAACCGCAGCTTTTTCGACAGCTCGAAGGCTGAGCGTCTGCTCGGCTGGAAGCATGACGAGTAGGTAGTGGCAGGGCAAGGCCCTCCCGAGAGATACTGTCCCCTGGGGAGCGGAGGGCGCAGCCCTCCACGAAAAACCCAACCCAACCTTGCGACGGGAGGTGTGGAGGGCGCAGCCCTCCACGAAAAACCCAACCCAACCTTGCGACGGGAGGTGTGGAGGGCGCAGCCCTCCACG
>CAIWUD010000106.1 GCA_903915775.1 uncultured Chloroflexota bacterium
AAAGCTTCAACAACCTATTTCCGCAGATCGCCAGTTTCGCCAATCTATACGCTGCCTGGGAGGCAGCGCGGCGCGGCAAGCGCCGCCGTCCCAGCGTGGCCAGTTCCCAAAGAGACCGAGCAGGCGCTCGGTGATCCCAGGTTGGCGTAACCAGCGTGCGGGAGGTGTGGAGGGCGCAGCCCTCCACAAAAAACCTCACCCAACCTTGGTTCTGCCCAGGGGAAGTACGAACTAGTATCATGCAGCGCCGAACGTCGGGTGCGGGGTTAGTGAGCCACAGCGGCCGGGGCGAGCAGCACCGGCGCTGTGGCTGGAGTAGGGGATCATGCGCTACTGCATCAAGATTACTGCGGTGGGTGACAGCTACGAGGCACTGATCTACCAGGACAACCCGGCGGTGGGCCGCAGCCATCAGGGCCTGGCCCTCGGCCCCCAGGCGCTCCTGAGCATCAAGGGCCGTTCGTACACCCTGGGCGACCTGGTCGGCGCGTTGATCGGCGCCAAGCGCAGGCTGCTAGCCGAGGCGTTTGACGAGCGCGGCCAGCTCGAACTGGGCCAACACCTCTACCGCGAGCTCTTCGCCGAAACTTTGCCCAGTGAGCTCAAGCGCCGTGAGAGTGGCCCGCTCGATCTGCGGATCATCACCACCGACGAGCAGCTGATGCGCCTACCCTGGCCGCTCCTGGCCCACCAGGGGATCTTTCTCGCCACCGAGGGCTGGTCCGTCTCCCTGGCGCGCAGCCCGGAGCTCCGGCGCTGTACCCTGCCCGAGCACCCGCGGCTACTGGTGATCGCACCGGAGCCGGCGGGTGCGCGTACCAGGGCCGATGCCCACCTCGAGCAGCTTGAGCGCCGCCTCTCGGTCTACGATCATCACCTGCGCCTCGATGAACAGCTGCGTCTGGTAACTACCTGGGAGGAGCTCCTGAGCTGCCTGCCGGAGTTCAAGCCCCATTTGGTCTACTTCTACGGCCACGGCAGCGGCGACGCGCACAGCTCGCAGCTGGTCTTTGCCGACCGTGAGCAGCGGCGCATCGAGAAGCCGGTGACCGACTTCGTGCAGGAGCTGCGGGCGCTGCCGGAGCTACCGCTGCTGGTCTACGTGAACTGCTGCGGCGGCGACGCGGGTGGGCTGCTCGGCGCTGGCATGCAGCTCAGCCCCTACGTGCCCGCGGTGATCACCAACCGCACCGTCGCCGAGGTCGACCGGGCGCAGAGCACGGCGCTGGCGCTCTGGGACGGTATACTGGTCAAGGGCCTCGCGCCACACGCGGCACTGGCCCGGCTGCCCGCAGGGCTGGCCGAGCTCAACCTGAGCTTCAGTGATGTCCGCTGGATCACACCGGTGCTCCACGCGCACTACGATCGCTGGGAGGCTCCACCGGCGCGCCGCTATGATCCACAGGATCGCGACCCCTTCTGGCACCTCAAGCTCGATCGGGTCGGCCAGTTCGGTGCGGTCTCCTACCAGACACGCCAGATGCTGCGTGAGCGCCGGCCACGCTCGCTGGCCTACATCTGGTACGGGCGAGTTGGCCAGGGGATCGAGCTCTTCCACAAGCGTCTGCAGGTCGAACTACAAGACGACCTCCAGCCCCACACGATGTTGCACGAGGTGCGCCCGGAGTGGCCACGGCAGCTGCTCGACCCGGAGCGCTCGTTCGAAGAGATGCTGGTCGAGGCCTTCGGCGTCACGTCGCTCAAGCTGATCTCCCAGAGCATTCGCGCCATCAGTCGCGATGCCGCAGGGCGACCCGTGCTGGTCTACGTTCGTCACCAGCCGGTGCGCTCAAAAGAGGTGCTGAACCTCCCCCAACTCAAGGCCTACATCCACTGGTGGGATCGCAAGTTCGCGCCGCTGCTGCGCGAGCAGCAGTATGCCCTGCTCGGCATCTCGTTCGAGGTTGAGAAGCCGGCAAAATTCCGAAGATACCTACTCGAAAACGAGCAGATCGCGACTGTTGACCTAGCCAACACCAACTTTCGGCTGCTCGATGAGCTGGAGCGGGTCGCCAAAGATGACCTGTACGACTTCCTGAAGGCGCACAAGGTCGAGCTGCCGAGCCGCCAGCGCGACCGCATTCTCGACGAGATCCTGGATGAGACTGGCGGCAACTACGAGCAGACCATCCGCTCGCTGCGGCGCTATGTCGATCGCGCCCTTGATCAGATCGAGGACGATAAGCGGCAGCAGGCGGCAGCCGAGCCCGATTATGACTACTAGAGATGGTTCGATTTCGGCTACGCCGACTTGACACGCTGGCAGCGCCGGGGCTAGGTTGGGTCTTTTTGTGGCGGGCTTTGCCCACCACATCTCCCGTAAGCGTGTCCAGCTCGTTTGAAACATGCCCTAGTAACCGATCACGAGCATGGGAGGTATGATGAGCAGCTACCCTTTTCGACTTGTGCGCCACGAGGCGCAGCAGCAGCCAGAGCCGCAACTGCTCGCGCAGCGACCCTTTACGCGGGCGGATCGCAGCTTCGCCGCCGACGCGCGCCGCTTTGTACCGGGTGACGCCCTGGAGACGGCGATCAACACGGCGATCGCCGTCGGCGAACCCCTACTGATCACCGGTGAGCCGGGCACCGGTAAGACCCAGGCCGCCTACTACATCGCCTATAAGCTTGGCATTGAGCCCGTCATCCACTTCCAGGTCAAGTCGGACAGTACAGCGCGCGACCTACTCTACCATTTCGATACGGTGCGCTACTTCTACGATGCACACCTGAGCAGTCTGGGCCAGCCGGGCGACGGCAGGGTGGCTCCGGACAAGCGCAGCTACATCGAGCCACGGGCGCTCTGGGAAGCCTTCGAGCGCTCCCGTGAGCGTAGGGTGCCGCAGGTGGTGTTGATCGACGAGATCGACAAGGCGCCACGCGACTTCCCGAACGACCTGCTGCTGGAGCTCGACAAGATGCAGTTCACGATCGTCGAGACGGGCGAAGAGGTATCGGCACCGCGCCAACTCAGCCCGATCGTGATCATCACCTCCAACAGCGAGCGCCGGCTGCCGGAGCCGTTCCTACGCCGCTGCGTCTACCAGCACATCCAGTTCGACGACGCCCTGGTCGAGCAGGCGGTCTTCAACCGACGCGACGAGTATGCTACCCTGAGCGAGGAGTTCTTGCGCCTGGCGATCCAGCGCTTCCTGATGCTGCGCGACCAGAGCCTGCGCAAGCGGCCGGCCACGGGCGAGCTACTGGTCTGGCTGCGTGTGCTGGCCCTCGCCACCGGCAGCGACGAGACCCGGCTCAGCGGCGACCTTGGAAGCCTGCCCTACCTTGGCGTGCTGCTCAAAGACCGCCAAGATATCGAGGGGTTGACGCGGCAGTTCTAAACAGTGACGGGGGTTAGGCGATGAGTCGCAAGATAGGTAGGTCACGCTACGAGAGGATTCTGGCCCTGGCGCGCCAGCTCCCGCCCGATCAGCAGCGCCAGCTCACTGCTGCGCTCAGCGCACAGCTCGCACGGGCGGAGGCTACTTCAGCCACTTATCGCGCCACCGGCAGCGCTTCCCAGCTCAGCCGAGCGCTGGCCGACCTACAGATCCAGGCGAACGGGATCGACCCGGACACGGGCAAGCCACTGCTCACCCTCGACCCGGCCATGGTGCTGGCTGCGGCCCGCCAGCCCGCGAGCGCGAACCTAGCCCAGCTGCACGCCCAGCGCGTCAGTGACGACAGCGCGGCCCTGGGCCTGGTGCATGGGATCAGCGACGCCCGGCTAGAGGAGGCTGGCTGGGCGCTACTGGTCAACAGCGTCGACGACAGTGCGCTGATCAAGGCCCTAAGCCCGCTGCTCATCCATCGCGCCCGGGCCCAGGGCCTGCGCTTGCCGCCGCTCGACTTCCGGGACGGCGAGCGCTGCGGCCACTGGCTAGCCCGCCACGTCGCCAACTTCAACCGACCACTCGCCGCCGATGCAGCGTACCAACTCCCAGTGTTGCTCTACCACCCCGGTGAGAGCACCGCCGCCTGGCTGGAGCGCTACGGCATCGCGGCACGGGCCGTTGATCCGGCCCTTGGCGTGCCCTTCTACCTCTGCCTCGCCGGGCGGCCCGGCCCGCTGGCGCCGGGCGACGATGCCCACATCCCCTTCGAGTTCCAGTACCAGCTAGACATCTTCTGGGGGGTGGGACGGCTCTGTTTCAGCGATCTGGAGGGGTTGCACCGCTACGATGATTACGCCACCTATGCGGAGCGGCTGGCAGCCTTTGAGACCCAGACCGACGCTGTGCGGGCGCGCCACGTCGTCTACTTCGGCACCGAGCATCCGTACGACTTGGCAACCCAGACGAGCGCGAACGAACTGATTCGCCCGCTACATGACGGTCGCCCGACTGCGCTGAGTGCGGCCGACCGTTTCGGCTTCACGCAGGCGCTCTTCCTCGCCGATGGGGCGCGTAAGTCTCAGTTGGCGAGCCTTCTGCGCGGTGCGACGCCTGATGAGCGACCGGCGATCGTATGTACCGCGACCCACGGGCTAGGCTTCGGGGCCGATGACCCACGCCTGCCCGCCCATCAAGGTGCGCTGGTCTGCCAGGAGTGGAGCGGGTATGGGAACGTGCGTCGCGAGGAGTGGTTCAGCGCCGAGGATCTGGAGGAGCGCAGCAGCGTCGAAGGGCTGATTATGATCAGCATGGCCTGCTACAGCCTTGGCTGCCCGGCTGAGGATCAGTTCAGTTGGCCAGGCGAACGAGCACCACGGCGGATTGCTCCACGGGCGCTCGTGGCCCAGTTGCCGCAGGCGCTGCTGCGGCAGGGCGCCCTTGCACTCTTTGGTCACGTCGACCGGGCCTGGACCTCTGCCTTCCGGTCGCGACTGGAGCGCAGTGCCCCAGCTGTGGCACGGGTTGCATCGGCGCAAGTTCAAGCCTTCGACGACCTGCTACGCCGCTTGATGGACGGGAAGCGTCTGGGCTACGCCACCGACCAGTTCAACGCCCAGCAGGGTGCCGTCGCAGTCGAATTGAGCGACCTGCTGGCCCAGGCGGCTCGGTCGAGTGACACGTTTGCCTTGGCACTTGCGATCAGCCAGGCATGGGTGGTGCGCAACGACCTGCGCAACTATGCGGTGCTGGGCGACCCAGCGGTGCGGCTGGCGGTGTAGGAAGTAGTCCCTGGGGGAGGCGTCGGAATCACGCGAACTGTAAGCGATTTCCGCGCGACCCATGCCCCGACTCACGGTGCATGGGCCACACACAGCCGTAACCGTTCATCGTACGCCACATCGATGGCATGTAGCGGTACTGGCATCATAGTGCAGAGGAGGCCTCTTCCGAGTGAGCAGGGGCCTGGGCCCACGGTGGTGGCCCGCCATAGTACAGGACATCTGGGTCAATGTCGGCGCCATTCGGCCAGGTCAGCGTCCCCCCATCCACCACAACCGATCGAAAGAAGGCCAGATTCGTGCGTACTGGCTCGAAGATCGGTCCCGTGGCAACATATGGCGTGAGATCAATCTCACGCTGTTCGCCATTGGTAAACCGCACCCGGATGCGTAACGCATCTAGCGGTTCCGCCGCCTGTACGCGGATGAATCGGGTCATCAACTCCGTTCCTCCTCAGGTCAGTGGCGCGATAGGCACGAGTGGTTGCGCCTGGCGCGCCTGGCGTTTCACCTCCGCGCACAAGGGTGGCCGCCACTGACGCTCACCGTGGTCGATGGCGACCTGGTCGAGCGCAAGAACGTGGGCCGGCAATGGTTCGCACCGCACGAGGTGGGGCAGCCGAAGGCGCAAGTGTTAGCCGACCGGCTGAACGCCGCGTTCGGGCTAGAAATCGTTGCCGTGCCCGCGATGGCGACGGCGCGGCTCCTGACCGACATCCAGCCACCCTCGCATGCACTCGGCCTGCTGGTCGGCGCGGTGGACACCGCATCGGAGCGAACGTCGTCCACGCGCAGCACGCCGGGGACGAGGGTGGGAAAGGCGGCCCAGATGGCCGGGCTGTGCTCGAAGTGCATCGTCGTTCTTCTCCTGCGGTTTCCAGCGCCGCGCCGGGTCGCGCCTTCGAAACGTAAAGCGTAAAGCGTAAAGCGTAGAACAGCCGCACTATCAGGGTAATGGTGTTGATTAGAGCCCGCTTTACGCTATTCCAGCTCGCTGCCGCGCCGCACCACGCCGATTCCAAAGCGGGCCTGCACCGCCGCCAGGGCCTCGCGGAGCTTCGCCTGCCGCGCCTGCTCCTTGGGCGTTGGCACGTCCCACAGAGTGAGCTGCTTCGGTGGCGTGCC
>CAIWUD010000107.1 GCA_903915775.1 uncultured Chloroflexota bacterium
ACTCACCTACTTCCTTGTCGTAGTGCGGGGCATCGTCCTGAAGGGTGTCGGCGTCTCGGCCCTGACCAGTCAGATCGTGGCCCTGGCGATCTTCGGAACCGTCTTGATCGTGTTAGCCTCGATTCGATTTCGTAAGCGTCTGGATTAATGAATGAAACAGCATATACGCATAGGTATTCCACTTCTCATCCTCGCCATACTCGGTAGTGGCTACTGGTGGTGGAGTCGACAGGCGGTGGCGGCCGACAGCCAGGCCCTGACGGGCTCCGGCACGATCGAGGCGGAAGCGGTCCTCGTCAGCAGCGAGGTAGCGGGGCGCGTTCAGCGCCTGCTGGTCGATGAGGGGGACGAGACGACTGCAGGGGCGTTGGTGGCCCAGCTTGACCCAGCCCTCCTCGAAGCACAGCGCGATCAGGCCGCGGCCGGTGTTACCGTCGCCGAGGCCAATCTCGCACTGGTGCAGGCTGGGAGCCGCAGTGAGGATATTGCCATTGCCGAGGCCGCAGTGGCCCAGGCAGCGGCTGCACGCGATGGCGCTGCAGCGGCGTATGCCAATGCAACCGCTGCTCTCGAAAATCCCCAACAGCTCAATACGCAGGTACTCCAGGCGACTGCCGCCCGTGATCAGGCGCAGCGCGCCGTCGATCAGATCCTAGCTGGGAGCCGCAGCGAGGATGTTGCCGCTGCCGAAGCTGCAGTCACCCAGGCCGAAACGAACCTTCAGGCTACGCGTGACCGGCTGGCAGCTACGAAGAGCCAGGCTGAGGCCGCGGTGAGCCAGGCAGCCAATAGTTTGCGCAATGCCCAGGATAGCTACAGTCGCCTCTACTGGGAGAATCGTAAGCTTGAGGAGCTCGCGAGCGATCTGCCCCAGGCCCGGATCGATGCGGAGGCTGCCGCACTGCGTGCAGTGCAGAACAGCGAGGCTGCCCTCAGTCAGGCGCAGGTCGCCCTTGAGTATGCACATCAGGCCGAGGTGAGCGGCATCGCGACGGCAACGAGCCAAGTCGAGACAGTGCAGGCGACCTTGAGCAAGCTGCAGCGTGGCGCCCGTGGCGAGGATATCGCCGCGGCGCGTACGGCGTTGACGAATGCGCAGCGCCTCCTGGATCAGACCCTGGCGCTGCGCAACGATCCGCAGCAGCTCCGTGCGGCGGTCGACGGCGCCCAGGCCCAGCTCACCGCCACCGAGGCGCAACTAGCCCAGGCCCAGGCGCGCCTCGCCCTGGCTCAGGCGGGTGCCCGCCCAGAGCAGATCCAGGTTGCTGAGGCCCAATTGGCCCAGGCTCGTGCCAACCAGCGTCTGGTTGAAGTGCAGCTTGCCAAAACCACGCTGAAGGCGCCACGCTCCGGGATTATCCTCAGCCGACCGATCCACCAGGGTGAACAGGCCAACCCCGGCACCCTCCTGATGACGATCGGCTCGCTCGACACGGTGCAACTCACGCTCTACATCGCCGAACGCGATATCGGGCGGGTGCAACAGGGGCAACGGGCCATCGTCACCGTCGACAGCTTCCCCGGGCGTACCTTTGAAGGGATCGTGAGCTTCATCGCCGCTGAGGCAGAGTTTACGCCACGCAACGTACAGACCCAGGACGAGCGGGCGACCACCGTCTTCGCAGTACGTGTCGAGTTGGCCAATCCTGACCATGCGCTGAAGCCGGGGATGCCCGCCGATGCGACCCTCGTTGAGTGAGTAAGGCGATGCAAGAAGCTATTGTCACCAACGACCTCACCCGCTCCTTCGGCCCGATTCGGGCCGTGGCTGGACTGAACCTCCGGGTTCCACGTGGGCAGATCTTCGGACTGGTTGGACCCGATGGGGCCGGCAAGACGACGGCGCTGCGGCTGCTCTGTGGTGCCCTACGCCCCCATGGCGGACACGCCACGGTGATGGGTATCGATGTAGTGCGCGATCCCGAGGCTGTACGCCGCCATATTGGCTACATGCCGCAGCGCTTCAGCCTCTACGGCGATCTAACCGTCCGTGAGAATCTCCACTTCTTCGCCGAGATCTACGGCGTGCCCCGTGCAGCCCACACCACCCTGATCGAACGCCTCCTCACCTTTAGTCGCCTCGGCCCCTTCCAGCAGCGCCGTGCCGAGGCCCTCTCGGGCGGAATGAAGCAGAAGTTGGCCCTCGCCTGTAGCCTCATCCACCGCCCTGATCTCCTCCTCCTCGATGAGCCAACCACCGGTGTTGATCCCGTCTCGCGACGTGAGTTCTGGGATATCCTGCGCGATGCCGTGGTACAGGATGGCATGACGGTGCTCGTCTCGACGCCCTACATGGACGAAGCTGATCGCTGCCATCAGGTGGGTTTCATGCGCGAGGGGAAGTTGATGGCGGTTGGTACGCCGCGTGAACTGCAACAACTACTGCCCGGTATCGTCCTAGAGCTCCAGGCTCGTCCCTACCACGCTGCTCAGGAGTGCGTGCGCATGCTACCCGGCGTCCGTGGGGTCCAACTCTTCGGCGACCGGATCCATGTGATCGCCGATGAACTCCTTGCCGAAGAGCTCCTGCGTACCCACCTGAGCGCCGTTGGCGTCACATTGAGCTCCGTGCGCCAGATTCAACCAACCATGGAGGAGGTCTTCATGTACCTTCAGCGTACGGCAGCCTGAAGCATCCCAAACCCAAACGGACAAGACCATCGTATGAGGGCTTCGCCCCCTCATCCACCCGTGGTAGCGCCAAACGGTCGCACTGGCGCAGCCGTAATTGAAAATGTCTAACTCATGAGCAGATCCTACGCTGTTGAAACAAGTGACCTGACTCGCCGCTTCGGCGACTTTCTCGCCGTCGATCGCGTGACACTCCAGGTTGAGGCAGGTGAAGTCTTTGGCTTTCTCGGGCCCAACGGCTCAGGGAAGACGACGACCATTCGGATGCTCTGTGGCTTGATCAGCCCGAGTGGCGGTCGTGGGCAGGTACTCGGTTTTGATATTGGACGCGAGAGCGAGGCGATCAAGGCGCGGATCGGCTACATGTCGCAAAAGTTCAGCCTCTACCCCGACCTCCGCGTCAGCGAGAATCTCGCCTTCTACGCCGATGTCTACGGGGTTGGGCGGAGCGAACGGACGGCGCGCATCGCCGAATTAGTGACGATGGCCGGGCTCACGGGGCGCGAACGGGAATTGACCGCCAACCTCTCTGGGGGCTGGAAGCAGCGTCTCGCCCTGGCATGCGCGATCGTTCACCGGCCACAGATGCTCTTCCTCGATGAACCTACTGGTGGCGTCGATCCGGAGGCGCGCCGCGCATTCTGGGAGTTGATCTATAATCTGGCGCACCAGGGCGTCACCGTGTTTGTGACCACCCACTACATGGATGAGGCTGAACACTGTAACCGCATCGGGTTGATGTATGGCGGACGACTAGTGGCCCTCGATACACCGGTTGGACTCAAGCGGAGCGTGATTGATGGCGCAGTCCTCGAAATCGAAGGCATGCCCCAGGATCACGTGCGCACACTCGTCGCGGCCCACGCCGGTGTCAGCGAGGTGGCGCCCCACGGCGCACGCCTCCACGCCATTGTCGATGATGCCGCCCTGCGTGCACCGCAGCTTACGGCGCTCCTTACTGCTGCTGGTATCGAGGGTGGGCGCGTTGAAGCGATCGACCCGTCGCTCGAAGATGTCTTCGTAACGCTGGTGGGCCAGCAGGTCGTAGGGGAGGGGAGCGGCTGATGCCGTGGTACAACGAGCAGGAGTATGAACAGCGTCGCCAGCAGATCATCAGTGGGGCGCTGCGGGTGTTTGCTGGCAAAGGCTTCGACCGATCGTCGAACCATGATATTGCGAAGGCTGCGGGTATTGGCTCACCAGGGCTGATCTACCACTACTTCAAGGATAAGGAGCAGCTGCTGCAGCAGGTACTCCTTGAGCGCATGCCGCTCATCCAGCTGATCGACCAGGCTGGTGAACTGCTACAACAGCCACCGGAGGAGGCGCTACCGCAGCTTGCCCTGCGCCTAGCTGACACCTTGAGTGATGAGACCACCCTCGCAATCATGCGCATCATGTTCATCGAAGCGCTGCGCAGCCCCCAGGTAGCGAAGATCGTCAATGCGATCGGCCCTGGCCGCACGCTGAACTTGCTCGCTGACTACCTGGAGCAGCAGATGGCGGCAGGTCGCCTGCGCCCGATGAATCCGCAGATCGCGGCGCGTCTCTTTGCTGGGCCACTCATCGCCTACATGCTGAGCTGCTATATCTTCGAGCAGCCAGAGGCGCGGGCCATCCCCCCCGCCGAGATGGCCCGGGCTACCGCCGAGGCCTTCCTGCGCCAGATGGCCCCGTAGGGGCAGCCACCGTGGCTGCCCTGCCCCCGTGATTGCACCCCGTGGCTGCCCCTCCACGCCCATGGTATGCTGTGAAGAGCTATGATCGCGCTACGCCTGGAGATGCCCCATGCGCTTCTTCACCACCGAGGGTCCCGTCAACTGTACGAAACACTACTGCCTGCCTCCCCTCGCTCGCATCAACCTCGACGAGATCAAGGGGCTCATCGCGCAAGAGAAGTACTTCCTGCTCCACGCCCCACGCCAGACCGGCAAGACCAGTTGCCTCCTCGCCTTGGCCGACCTGCTCAACCAGGAGGGAACCTACCAGTGCGTCTACGCCAATATCGAGACCGCCCAGGCCCTGCGCGAGGATGTTGACCGGGCCAACACTGTTATCGTGAGTGAAATTGCGCACTGGGCCG
>CAIWUD010000108.1 GCA_903915775.1 uncultured Chloroflexota bacterium
CATTGATACGCAGCATGGCGAGCCATGAACCATCAGAATCGGTGGAATACTCCCGATCGTAGACATACCATCCCCTGGTTTCGTGATGCTTGACTAACTCATCGATCGATACGATCGATTGTGCTTGATTGTGCTTGGTTGATACGCGGCATGACGAGTATTGCTCCGGTGTCACTCTAGGAAACAGTGCCATCCACGGTGTGCTACACTGAGGGCTACCCTGTGTGCCGCAGTGCAGGAGTTGGCAGCCAGGGTACGTACGGTGAAGGGGGAGGGGAGGAGAGAAGCACAGGATGCCACGCCGAGTACCCGCAGCGTACGAGGAGATCCGCCTGTTCGACCGGGTGCGGTCGGTGTACCCAGCGATCCCCGTAGTTCCCGTGATCATCGCCGACGACATTCAGCGAGACATCGATGCGATACCGGGGAACATCACCTACCCCGCGTCCTGGTATGGGCCGATTGCACCGCCATTCCGGCACTTCTTCGTCGAGAGCAGCGTGCATGTCGAGTTTACTGGCGCACGGGTCTTTGCCCAGCGCGGGGTGTTTATTACCGACGTCTCCCCGGTGATGCGGGCCGACCCATCGCGTGCGGGCTACGATCTCCCGGCGGGATGGCACTACTGCCTGCAGGTGCAGGGGTACATGTACACCCCCGCCCTGGGGTTGCGTGCGCATCGCGACGTCTGCGCCATGCTGCACCTCGACGATGCTGGGCAGTGGCTGGACGATGCAGAACGGGTGACGGTGCAGGTCACGTGGCGGCCCGGTCTGAGCGATCAGGACGCAGCGCTACAGGGTTGGTCGGTGACCGAGAGCCTTCCGACCGCCTTGAAGGCGGTGAGTGCGCTCCACCAGCGGTGCGTGGTTGACCTGGTTCAGCCGGGTGGACAGGCTCGGCGTCGTGCCCGGGTGCATGCGGGTATCGAGACACTCCACGACTACTACGTGCTGCGGGTCGCCCCGATCACCCCGCAACGGGCCGACGAGTTTCGGCAGATTGGGAGCCCAGCACAGGTGGGAAGCCGCGACCACGTGGTACGTGGGCACTTCCGGATCTACACCGAGGCGCGGCCACTGTTTGGGAAGTACGTGCGCACGGTGTGGGTCGCGGAGCATCGTCGTGGGGACGACTCGTATGGGACGATCCGGAAGGACTACGAGGTGTAGCCACCCGTGCATGAGGAGACTGGGTCGGAGAGCGTGGATGATCTCATCCCGTCTACCCAGTCCCGTTTATCCAGTCCCGTCTATCCCAATCCCGTCTATCCCATCGATGGCAGGCCGGGTTGTAGCTGCGGGAGTGGGAGCCGAGTGCCCAGGGGGCTGCCTCTCAAGCACCGCGTAGACCACAGCTAGCCGACAATGAGCGGCGCGAAGCCGAGCCACTGGGAGAGCTCGAGTGCTTCAAGGAATGATGGTTGCATCCTGACGCCTCATCGGAGCATGGTACGGGACTACGACGCTGGCTGATGCACCAGTCGCAAGACCAACCGCCGCCCGTCGATCAGAATTTCGTTGCCCCGCACCACAATATCGGTTCCTGGGTTGTCAGGAGTGATCACCAGTTGATCACCATGGACGTCGATCGCCAACATAACCGGAGCCTCAGCCCTGGCTGCGATGCGTTCGAGGAGCAGATCGACCAAAACATCGGCCTCAAGCTCGCGATCGCCGTCAGTGATACGTTCAATATACCCCTCGATCATGGCGTCGAACTCGGTCTCACTCATGTCGGAGAGTCGCGGTTCGCTCATTGCGTACCTCTTTGCTAGAGCAGCATGCGTTGCTTCCAGGAATCGTATCGTAGCACGACCAGGTCGTGTCCGCGATGACGGATGGCCACCGGCGCAGGAAAGAGATCGAGCAAGGTGTCCAGGGTACCGGGTGAGGTATCGCCATCAGGCATCGCCATCAGCTGGAGCGCGGAGACCGCGGTTGGCCACCTGCTTCCGCCGCTGGTAGCGTCGTGGCATCTCAAGGGATGCCCACCCTCC
>CAIWUD010000109.1 GCA_903915775.1 uncultured Chloroflexota bacterium
ATCGTCGCACCATGATCATTGAAAGAGTAACCTATTCGTATGGATAACTACGACCCGCATATTTACGAACTCTCGGCACCTGGCAAGCATGGTACGAACCTCCCACGTCTCGATGTACCCGAGACGGAGCTTCCTGCCAACCTGCTGCGCCAGGATGGAATGAACGACTTCCCCGAGCTCACCGAGCCCGAGGTCATCCGTCACTACACCCGGATCAGTCGGAACAACGTCGGCATCGATACGGGCATGATTTCGCTCGGCTCCTGCACGATGAAGTTCAACCCCAAGCTTCACGAGGAGGCCGCCCGTTACGCTGGCTTTGCCGCAGCCCACCCACTGCAGGGTGACGAACTCAGCCAGGGTGCGCTACAGCTGATGTATGAACTGCAGGACTACCTGGGTGAGATCTCAGGCTTCGATGCTGTCAGCCTCCAACCAGCTGCTGGGGCGCAGGGGGAGTTTACCGGCATCCTGGTCTTCCGCGCCTACCACCTCAGCCGTGGCGATGAGGATCGCACAGAGGTACTCGTACCCGATGCCGCCCACGGCACGAACCCCGCCACGGCGGCTATGGTCGGCCTCAAGGTCGTTGAGGTGAAGAGCGACGCCCGTGGCAATGTCGACATGGACGACCTACGCGCCAAGGTTTCGTCGCGCACTGCGGGTATGATGCTGACGAACCCCAATACGCTCGGCCTCTTCGAAGAGCAGATCGTCGAGATTAGCCAGATCGTCCACTCGGTGGGCGGACTGATGTATGGCGATGGGGCTAATTTTAACGCCATCCTGGGCATTGCCAAGCCAGGCAAGCTCGGCTTCGACTTCATGCACTACAACCTGCACAAGACCTTCACGACGCCTCACGGCGGTGGTGGCCCGGGATCGGGTGCAGTCGGTTGTACAGCTGCTCTCGCTCCCTTTCTCCCTGGGCCACGGGTGCGCCAGAATGGAGCGGGCACCTACGAGCTGTTCACGCCCGAACAGAGCATTGGTCGCATGAAGGCGTTCCACGGCAACTTCGGCATGCTCGTACGCGCCTGGACCTACATTCGTACGCTGGGTGAGGAGGGTCTGCGTGAGGTGAGTGAGGTCGCGGTGCTCAACGCGAACTATGTGCGCTCGCACCTGAAGGATATCTACCCCCAGGCCATCGATCGCATCTGTATGCATGAAACAGTGCTCAGGGGGCAGATCCCAGGGGCACAGGGCATTCGCACGCTCGATATTGCCAAGCGCTTGATCGACTATGGCTTCCATCCCCCAACGGTCTACTTCCCGCTGATCGTCCCCGAGGCGCTGATGATCGAGCCGACCGAGACGGAGAGCAAGCGTACCCTCGATATCTTCATTCAGGCGATGCGTGCCATTGCTCACGAGGCGGTTGAGACACCTGACCTCCTCCACGAGGCCCCGACGAAAGCACCTGTACGCCGACTAGACGAGGTGCGCGCCGCACGCCAACCCATCCTCCGCTATGATGCCGCTGCCTTTGCCAAACTGCGTGCTGAGGCCGAGGGGCGCTAGCCTCATCGTTGGGAATAGTTCCATGTCGGCTGCGCCAGCATGATCTAAGGTTGTAAGGAGGGCACAGCCCTCCTTACAATCCGTTGGGTTGGGATTTTTACGGAGGGCCACGCCCTCCACACCTCCCCGCATGGCGGAGTGGAGCAGACTATGCGCCTCTACAAAAGCCGCCACAAGGCGGCCCGCTTCTTACCCGCCCTCTTTGTGCAGTTTGTGAAGCTCTACGTGCGCCCCCGTGTCGATGGGCGCGAACACCTGCCAAAAGAGGGTGGTTTCATCATCGCTGCCAACCACCAGAGCCACGCCGACACACCGGTGGTCTTTGCATCGCTACCGGCGAGTGTACGGGCTCGTTTTGTAGCCGCCGCCGCCCAGGACTACTTCTTTCAAGGAGGGCCGCAGCAATACTTTTCGCGAGTACTCTTCAATGCAATCCCGATCGCACGCGACCGTCGTGGCGGTCTGGATCCACTGCGCCACGTCAATCGTGCGCTACGCGAGGGGTATGCGGTACTACTCTACCCCGAGGGAACACGCAGCAAAGATGGCACACTCGGCCCCTTCCGTGCTGGGATCGGCAAGCTCATCGCCGAATTCCCCGGCACGCCGATCGTCCCCACATGGATCGGCGGTACCACCCGGGTGATGCCGAAGGGTGTGGTCATTCCCCGCCCCTTTCGGGTCAGTGTCCGCTTTGGCGAGCCACTACTGCTCCATCCCCACCCACGCCTGCGCGCCACCTGGCAGGGTGCTGCTGATGAGATTCGTAACGCAATCATCCGTCTTGGTGACTACCCAGTAGCGGCTACCTCCTCTGATGAGCATGGTGCATGATCAGCGGGTAAGCTTCCTGGGGGCGCTACTCCCCCCCTCCCATCCTGCAGCGTGTAACTGCTCCGCCTGCCGCAGGAGTGTACAGACTTCCTCGTCACTCACCTGCGCAAAGTCGTGGTACCAGAGACCAATGGCCCCCAGATCGTCAACGATCTCGATGACGATCAGTCGGTCGACTTCGGCACCCAAGGCTGCCACAACTGAGCGGTCGGCAACTGGCACCGCGGCGATGATCGAGGCTGGCCGCTGAGCACGTGCTGCAGCAATCGCTGCGCGCATCGTTGTTCCTGTGGCCAGTCCATCATCGATCAGGATGAGCGTGCGACCCTGGAGATCGGGTGGTCTTCGGTCGCCACGGTAGACGTGCGCTCGGCGCCCCAACTCCTGCCGCTCACGTACAGCCACCGCTGCGATCGTTGCGGGCGCAATATGGAGTGCGCGGACAACCTCATCGTTCAGCAGCTGCACACCACCCTCAGCAATGGCACCCATCGCCAACTCCTCGTGGCCTGGTACACCGAGCTTACGTACCAGCAGCAGGTCGAGTGGTAGATCCAACGCCTGGGCCACCACAAAGGCCACCGGGACACCACCGCGTGGGAGAGCTAGGATGAGCGGTGCAGGACCCTCCACCTGCGCGATGAGTTGCGCTGCTAACGCCCGCCCGGCTGCCGCACGATCACGAAAACGCCGATCCACACTCTGCCGCTGTAGGGTCTCCCACCGTGTCATAGTAATCCCCCCCTCTGTGCGCAACGGGTACGCATGGCGCGAAGGGCTTCGGAGGAGATGCCCCCCCGAAGCCCTTCGTGCAAGCCACCCATGAGCGCCCTATACCGTCACTTCCTCAGGCTCAAGCTCAATCCGTTTTGGCTGTGGCACGGCCTGTTTGGGGAAGGTGATTGCCAACACACCATTGCTGAAACTAGCGCTCACATGCTCCAGATCGGCACTCTCCGGCAGCTCGATGCGGCGCGTAAACATGCCGTAGTGCACCTCACGGCGCAGATAGTGCTCATCCTTCAGCTCCTCGTGGGCCTTACGCTCACCCTTGATCGTCAGCATATTGCCGCTGATCGTCACCTCCATCTCCTCACGCTTGATGCCGGGCAGATGGGCCTCAACATGGACTTCGCCGTCGGTCTCATAGACATCCATGGCGGGCCGATCACGGAAACTGGCGATCCACTCACTGCCTGGACGAAGCAGATTCTCATCGAAGAGGCGGTTAAAGGTATCACGAAAGGTCATCGCATCGCGGAAGGGATCCCAGCGATCGATCGTCATAGTGATCCTCCTGTAGGGCCACCAGGGGTGAGGCGAGGAGCGACAGGCAGGTATGGCGGGCGGGAGGAGCCAACCTCGGGCCTGGCGGCATGCAGCACAGGTGGCCACATCGCCACCCACGCTGAGGATAGCATAGATATTCCGTGGTGCGTGAAAATGACGAGCTACGCCGGGTGATCGTTTCGCTACTGGTAGCGGTTCACACTACTTCCTGGCGAGACCAAGGTTAGGGTAGATGTTTCTATGGAGGGGCTGTGCCCTCCACAGGCGTAGACAACTACTGCTACTACTGTTCATTGAGCCAGCCATGGTCGAGGGCGTAGCGTACGATTTCGACCCGACTCCCAATCCCAAGCTTTTCAAGTGCTCGGGCCTTATAGGTTTCAACCGTCTTTACACTCAGATCGAGCTGAAAGGCGATCTCTTTGTTGCTATAACCCTGGGCGATCAGGCGCAGAACAACAGCTTCACGTTCACTCAGGAGTGGGGGGAGGGGTGGTGTGAGTGAGCTATGATGACGCATGAGCTCGCTGATCACCGTCTTCCCCAGCGCAGGGTCGAGGTAGAGCTGGTGCGTCATGATGGCATGGATCGCCTCAATGAGGACAGCGGCGGCCGAGCGCTTCAGGACATACCCCGACGCGCCAGCCTCAATCGCCTGGCGTGGATAGCCAGCCTCTTCGTGAACGCTCAGCACAAGCACGCGGCTGCGCGACGTACGGGCCAGCAGATGGGGAATGGCTTCCAGACCACCAAGCCGCGGCATAACGATATCCATCACCACCAGATCAGGTTGGGCCTCAATGACGCCTGTTAACGCCTCCCCCCCATCACTCGCCTCACCAACCACATGCATATCGGGCTCAGAGTTGATCAA
>CAIWUD010000110.1 GCA_903915775.1 uncultured Chloroflexota bacterium
CTGCGCCGGAGGTGCGCGAAGCGGTGTCGATGGGAGCACGATCGTCACCGCTTGAATACACGAACAAAAGTACCCTTTTGCCCTCCAGCACAGGGAGCGTTTGGCACGGCTATCCCACTGCTGGGCGTAGTGAGCAAGTGCAGGACGTTGTAGGCGTGCAAGGAACTACGCAGGAGCGAGCGAGACGCCGGTATTCACGGCGATCTCCACGGCCAGGTCGTGGAGATCAGCGTCGAACGGAGGGTTAGGCGCGGCATCGGACACGGAGTCGGACGTGCCATCGGGCGTGGGGTCGGTGGGTGCGGACGGGGTGTTCATGGCCATGCTCCTGTTCAGTTGGCAGGCTTGGTAGCGCGTGGGTATGGTGGGTATGGTGGGTCGCGCGAGGATGTAGTTGGTCGCGCGAGGGACAGCAAATACCCTGATGTCACAGGGTGGGTGGGTGCGAAGCATCTGGTTGGGGGGTAGCGTGACGGGATGTAGAGCAGTCGTAGAGCAGGGCATGGGATATGGGCCTGCTCTGGGGCAAGAGCCAGGGAGATGGGGGTCTAGAATGGAGAGATAGAAGAGGTAGGAAGAAGGGGAGACAGAGGCAAAGGCAGAGCCGCGCTGAGACGTTGCGCTCGCAAGGGGAGGCGAGCGTGGCAACGAAGCCGCACGTGGCTGGACAGGGCGAGAACTATGCAACAGCGTGCGTTGTGTCAGCGGTACGACCGTGCGACGTGCGCGGAGCGTGTAGTGATGGGCGCCAGGGGCGCGTGGATGCTGGCCGGCGCTGAACACCGGCGGGCGGAGCCGCGCTGATCGCCGTTCAGATTTGAGATGGCTGAGCGGGAGAGCGGATGGCTATGCGGATGATCGCCTATCTTCACCGGTGAGACATCAGGCGATCTGCATGATGCGGTGCTCGGAGTTTTGCAGGATGGTACCAGTGTTGACCATCACGAACTCCTGCCACGCCTTCGTAGCAACTGACTCTGCTCGCGGATCGCTGTCGCGGTAGGCGTGTGAGTTTGACATGCGTGCACTATCTGGATGACGTCGTGGGCTAGCTGCTAGGCCTTCGCCACAGGTGGTGCATGTGAGCTGCTGATCATGATGCTCCGGCATGAACTACCACCTGCAGAACCATGCGGTGGCCGCCGATGAGAATCTCGTTCCCGCGCACGATAACCTGATTCGGTCGCACTGGATAGTTGTTTAGCTCCCCGAGTAGTTACCGTTAAGGATGGGCTGCCTCCGGAAGGCGCGCCAGCAAGGCTTGGTAGACACGGGCGGCACAGTCACGGGCGGCATGAGCCTCGGCCAGGGTAGGAACGGGCGGGTGGCCTGGGTAGCGATACAGCCAGGCATACTCACTCAGCGGTGCAGCTTCATCAACCAGGGGCTTCAGCGTGGCATCAAACACGAGGCAAGCCTCGCCCATCTCCTCAAGACTATGGGTGCGGCGAAAGGGCTGTTGATGGTAGGTGAGGAATGCTTGAAACGACTTCTCGACCAGTTGCTGACCGTGAAAGAGCGCATCTTCGAGCAGGGGTGGGGCAGCGGCAAGATCTACATCCGCACCGCGCAGATCATTCGCCGCCTTGATCAGCCAACTGCGCACATCAGCCAGCAACACCGGGTCAGCGGGCATAGAGCAGCCTCCCTTCACGCATGATCGTTGCCGGCAGCGATGCCGGTAGATGCAGGCGCTCGGCAAACATCTGACGCGGCCACACCAGCACGTCCACGGCTGTGCCAGTGCCGCGCAGCACCTGATAGGCCAGGCGACTACGGCGGCGCTCAGGGGGCGTATCGTCCGCAACGACGACCATCAGATCGTAGTCGCTCGCAGGCCCGGCTGTGCTACGGGCCTGCGAGCCAAACAAAAAGATCTGCTCGGGCTGATAGGCTTCGCATAGCCGCCGCACAATCTCGGTAAGGAGGGGGTTTTCGGGCGGCACAGCACTAGGATTATTGCTCATGGGCGTACCTCCTCGGTTGCATGATAGCCTGTTTTTGATACGCTCAATGGCGCTCCCGCACCTTGATCGTGGTGGCGAATCCCCTATGCGGCGTTCTCGGTACCGCACCTGGATCGACGGTGCATTGCTGTGGGTTGGGAGAGATCCTGACCTACGCGAACACCAGAGGGGGCGCTTGCTTCACAGGGTCACCAGAGCGCGATAGACACTTCTACACGGGCACTGAACCGGCTGGTTTGCGTCAATAAGGGTGTACCCAACGGCATGTGATGCGCCTGGTGACACGAAGCTTGGGCCCAGCACTCCAGCACTCTTGGAGAGGATACTATATTCCGATCCACCTACGCGGTCAGTTCGGCACGATCGGACGCGCAGTACTACGCGTTATCAATATTCCCGAGTGCAGTACGAGTTCAAAGTGGTAGGAAGATGACGTGGTTTACCACATCCTCTTCGTCCGCGAGTGCTGTGATGAGTGCCAGATCCTCAATACACTGACCGATACTGGTGCGAAGTTGATGCGCGTAGATAACACCGTGAAACGATAATCCGTTTCGTTGTCGCATCGTCGCTTCTTGTAACAAATCGTCATCGTATGTGAATAGGACACGTCGTAGCTCTGTCGCACGATCGAGCAGATCGGAGTCCTCTAATTCGTGCGACTGGTCTTCATACGCAGTAATGGCGTCAATATTCCTCAGTCGTAGACTATTGGTACTTGCTCGTGGAACGTGGTGATCACCATCAGTGCTATCGCCATTCACGGAGCCCCTGCACCTTGAGTTTGGCGTGCAACGATGTCGTTCGTGTATTTGCGCGCAGGCTGTCGATCATACGAAGTCGTTGTGCGATATCTGCATCAAGCGCATCCTTATGATCCCAGTAGTAGGCGAGTGCCGAGTAGATCTGCCCGAGTGAGAGTGTGGGAAACTGAAACGCGAGTTCTTCTGGGCTCCACCCGTACGCCATGTGTGGAACAATGAGTTCGATAACTTTCATCGTCGTACCGGCGATGGTTGGGACGCCCATCGCACTGAGCACAATATGCTCATATTTCGTCATCGTGATCGACATAGGCGGCCTCTTCGGTTTCTACCACACCATGTACCCCGTCGCTAGTGTAGCATGGCTGAGCGAGTGGGTAAAGAGTTGTTACGTTAAGGGGTGTGACGTACGTTTTCGGGAGGTCGGATGGCCGCTGCATGAGAACGCCATGCGCTCGCCGAGTGAGGTTACCGTAGCAGGCTTTCTGGCCTATTTCCCGAAAAACGGTACGTCACACCCAAGCTTGGGGCAGTTATCGTGCCCCGAACGCTACGCCACATCCAGTGCTGTGCAGTGCTTCAGCAGGAGCGGTGTCGCCTCATAACCATATCGGAACGTGGTATAGTACGTACATCCGATACGGTTATGGAGGTATCATGGCTCCCCTACTCCGCATGGATCCGC
>CAIWUD010000111.1 GCA_903915775.1 uncultured Chloroflexota bacterium
CAGGATGGCCCAGGGCCAGGCCTGCGCCCATGTGCGCCAGAGGGCCATGCCCACGAGCAAAGCCACACCAAGCCCCAAACCGGCCCCTGTTTCTGGGCCAAAGGGGTGGAGTGCACCATGCCAGGCTGCGACGAGATCACCCCAGAGGGGATGGAAGCGCTGGGGTGCGATCAGATCGACCAGGGTTACCGAGTGAAAAAGCTGCCGGGCATACCAATCTTCCAGCGCCAATCCACGCAATCCCCCCGCACTGAAGGTCAATGGGAGCAGCAGTCCAAGCCAAACTAGGCCTACCCCGCTCCCCATTACCAGGCTGTGCAGACGAGTACCACGCGGTGCAATTAGGGCTGCCAACACCACATGGAGCGCAGTGTAGATCGCGGCGTAGAGCCCATGGTACTGACTGGCCAGGGTTGTGAGTAGCAATACAAGGCCTGCTATCAGTACAGTAATGGGCGTGCGCCGAGCGAGCGAGCGCATGAGCAGCAGCAGGTAAAGGGGTAACCAGAAGGTAGCGGCTCGCTCCATGGCACCAACCCAGATCTGCTCGAGGTGGTATGGTGTGCAAATGAAGACGAATCCAGCCAGGAGCGCGGTGACCCAGCGGCCGCTCACCGTGTAGGCCAAGCGGTAGGCCCAGTAGCCACCTAGCCCAAAGGAGAGGAGCATGAGGGTGTTGAACGCCAATACTGGCTGGCCCAAAATCAGTAGCGGCCAGACTAGTAGGGCATTCGGGAGACTCAACGGCTGGTAGAAAAAGTTGACACGATCAGGGTAGAAGAGATAGGAACTCACGTAGGGGCTGAAACCCTCACGCAAGGCCGTCCCTATCCACCAGAGGTTCCAAATGTTCTGACCGGAGTCGACGGGCGTGGTACCCACCTGGATCACGCCACGATCCAGATGCAGAATCAGTGGCCAGGTAAAGATGATACCTAATAGTTGGTAGGCAGCAAAGATGAGGATGCGCCGGCGCCACGGCTCAGCGGGGGCTTCGGCAGCCAACGGCGTACGGACGCTGTTCATGGCAATAGTGGCCCTCCCGTGTGCGCGACAGCCCGGCCATTGTAGCACAGACCACCGGCAGCTTTGGGCGTGCTATACTGAGGACAGGAGGCGTGGAGGGCGCAGCCCTTCTCGAAACTTCCCAACCCAGCCTTGCTACCGCCGGACGGCCACGCCGGCGCAGTCAACATGGAGACAGCTCGCAATCATGGAGCATCCCAACCCTACAATCCGCGTCCTTGTAGCCAAACCGGGCCTTGATGGTCACGATCGCGGAGCGAAGATCATCGCCCGTGCGCTGCGCGACGCTGGGATGGAGGTCATCTACACCGGCTTACAGCAGACGCCACAGATGATCGTCGAGGCAGCCCTACAAGAGGATGTCGATGTGATCGGTCTCTCCATCCTCTCTGGCGCCCACATGACTCTGCTCCCCAAAGTGATGCACCTGCTCCGTGAACAGCAACTGCACAACATCCTGGTCGTTGCTGGTGGAATCATCTCCGACGAGGACGCACTGCTCCTCACGGCAGAGCACGGTGTCAGTGCCATTTTTGGACCTGGCTCTTCAACCCATGATATCGTCCACTACATCCGCAGCCACGCCGGCAAGCCACGGGAGTAGACGGTGAGCAACTCCGACCTCATCCCCCGCCTACGTTCTGGTGACCGGCGAGCATTGGCGCGGGCGATCAGCCTCATTGAAACTGGTGGGCCTACGGCACGCGCCCTCCTCGCCGAGGCCTACCCCTGTGCTGGAACGGCGCACCTGATTGGGATCACCGGCCCCCCCGGCGCTGGTAAGTCAACCCTCGTCACGAGTTTGACGCAGGAGTGGCGACGTAATGGGGCAACGGTAGGGGTCATTGCGGTCGATCCCAGTTCGCCCTTCACCCGTGGTGCAGTTCTGGGTGATCGCATTCGCATGCAGGCCCTCAGCGGTGACCCCGGGGTCTTCATTCGCTCAATGGCCAGTCGAGGGCGCTTGGGTGGCCTAGCACGGGCCACAGCTGACGCGGCCACACTCCTCGATGCGGCCGGCTTTGACCTCGTGCTGATTGAAACGGTCGGTGCCGGCCAGAGCGAGGTGGAGATCGCACGCACCGCCCACACCACGATTGTCGTGGAGGTACCCGGGTTGGGTGATGATGTACAGAGCATCAAGGCTGGAATGCTCGAAATTGCCGATATCTTTGTCGTTAATAAAGCGGACCGCGAGGGTGCCGAGCAGGTGGTAGGTCAACTGCGCACGATGCTCCACCTGGGCAGGCGTGAGCCAGGCGCATGGGAACCACCGGTGGTGAGCGCTGTCGCCACCCTTGGTCGGGGCAGCAGCGAGATCGTCGCTGCTGCCGGTGCGCATCGCAGCCATCTGCGCAACGCTGCAGATCGTGCGGCCTCCGCACAGGCTCACGCCGAGCGCGAACTCAGCGCAGCCCTCCAGGAGTTAGTGCTAGAACGACTCCGCGGTCCCCTCTGGTCGGCCATGGTTGACCAGCTTGCTACACGCGTCCGTGACCCCTACAGCGCAGCCGGGATGCTCATCGCCAGTCTGAAAGGCAGAGAACCAGAGAAGATCACGTAGTACTATGTCATTTCGTGCACGCTTAACCATTATCTACACCGGCTTCTTTACCCTGGCGCTCCTCCTCCTCGGCTGTGGGATCTACTTCTCGGTGCGCCAGTCGCTCTACACCGGGGTACAGCGCGACCTCTGGGCAGCCACCCAACAGGTACGGCGCATTTTTAATGCGGGTGGGCTCGAGCCGATTCGTACACCCACCGGCGAACTCCGCCTCTTCCTGCGCGGTGAGTTCATCCAGATCTTCAACAACCCCAACCTCGTAGCCCAGATCTTTCGACCCAATGGCGAACTGATCGATAGTACCCCCAACCTCGGTGGTCGTTCACTACCCATCCCCGAGGATGCACTGAAGATGACGAGTAGTGACGTCAGTAGCGGCTACCGCCTAGTGCGTGAAGTCGACGATATGCGCCTCGAGTCGTTCATTACCCCTCTCGTCATCGAAGGGAATCAGCAGGTTGTCGGCTTCCTCCAGATCTCACGTCCACTCCGCGACGTGGATCGAACGCTTGGTACGCTCACCTGGATCCTGGTTGGTGGTGGGGCCATCGCCCTGCTGATCACCGCCGCTGGCACCGCACTGATCGCAGGACGCGTTCTACAACCTATCGACCAGATCACGCGCACCGCACAGGGTATCGTCCACGCCGAAGATCTCGCCCAGCGCGTTGCCGTGCCACCACAGCAGGACGAGCTCCAGCGCCTCACGGTGACGATCAACGACCTACTGGCGCGTCTTGATAGCCTCTTTACCGCCCAGCGACGCTTTGTCGCCGATGTGAGTCACGAGTTGCGCACCCCACTGGCAGCGATGCAGGGGAACCTCGAGATCCTCGACCGTGGGGGGTTAGCGCATCACGACATCGCTACCGAGACGGTCACCGATATGCGCCGTGAGACCGCACGCCTCATTCGCATGGTGAACGATCTCCTCCTATTGGCCCAGAGTGATGCTCGGGTGCAGCTACGCAGTGAGCCGGTCGAACTCGATACGCTGCTGCTCGAGGTATTTCGCGAACTGCGACTCCTGACACAAGGGGTGAATCTACGCCTTGGCGCTGAAGATCAGATCACCGTCAGCGGCGATCGCGACCGGCTCAAACAGGCGCTGCTCAACCTGGGGGTCAATGCACTCCAGTATACCGCTACTGGGGGGTATGTCACCCTGAGCCTGGAGCGCTGCGGTGACTACGCATGCCTCAGTGTCGCTGATAGTGGCATCGGGATTGCCGAGGCAGATCTCCCACACATCTTCGAGCGCTTCTTCCGCGCCGATCAGTCGCGTTCGCGCTACAGCGGAGGGGCAGGGCTCGGTCTCTCGATCGTCCAACGGGTTGCCGAGGCCCACCACGGTCACGCCACGGTCGCCAGCATTGTGGGGCGCGGTAGCACCTTCGCGATCTGGCTGCCGCTCAACGTGCCCCCCGCCCCCACAACGCCCAAGAGCACGAGCGATCTAGTTCAGGCGGGGAACAGCTAGGTGGGATGGTCTGGAGAGGGCATAGCCCTCCCCAGAAACCTGGATCACTTATCGGCCAGTGCAGCGACACCGGGCAGGATCTTCCCCTCCAGGAGTTCAAGGGAGGCTCCGCCGCCGGTCGAGACATGGGCCATGCGCTCAGCGAGGCCGGCCTGCTCAACTGCGGCAACCGAGTCGCCACCACCAATGATCGTGACCGCCCCGGCTGCTCCCGCGTCCGCCATGGCCTGGGCAATCGCACGGGTGCCACCCGCGAAGGGCTCGAACTCAAAGACGCCCATCGGACCATTCCAGATCAACAGCTTGGCCCCCTTGATCGCATCACTGTAGAGGCGCACCGTTTCCGGACCGATGTCGAGGATGCGCCAACCGGCGGCGACCCCATCGACCGTGACTACCTGCTTCTGCGCCGTAGCACTGAATGCGTCGGCGACCATGGCGTCAACAGGCAGCAAGAGACGCACTCCACTCGAGCGAGCCTTCGCAATGAGGGCCCGTGCAGTCTCAACGCTATCGGGCTCCACCAGCGAGTCCCCCAACTCCTTCCCCTCGGCCAGGAGAAAGGTGTTCGCCATACCACCACCGATCAGCAGGGCATCCACCTTACCGAGGAGGTTATCGATCACGCTGATCTTATCGCTAATTTTTGCCCCACCAATGATGGTGACGAAGGGGCGCTGGGGATGCTCAAGGGCACCACCGATATAGGCGAGCTCCTTCTCGAGCAGAAAGCCGGCCACA